>WTGY01000118.1 GCA_011523365.1 Caldilineaceae bacterium | reverse complement strand
GCCGGCCTCATCGCCCCCCGCCCCCTCATGCTCGACATGGGCATGTACGACGACTGCTTCTACATCCACGACATGCTCAAGGGCTACGAAGGCGTCAAGCGCATCTACGCGGCCGCCGGCGTAGCCGACCGCCTCTGGAAGCTCGTTCACCCCAACGGACACGGCTGGGGCGGCGTCGAAGGAACGGCAGAGTTTTTCGGGACCTATCTGTAGTTTTGACGTGGAAGAGGAAGTCAAAGAGAAAGAGAAGAGGAGCGAGAACACGCCGCTCTGGCAATAGGCTCAGGTGATAAGAATGGCCAATGAGATAAAAGTCGCCTTCTCCGGCGCCCGCCGCGCCGGTTCCTTTTTTAAGGCTTTCCAGACCCACCCCGAAACCGATATCGTCGCCCTGTGCGACCCTTACGCGCCGACCCTGGCCGCGTCAGGAGAGGCCACCGGCGTGACCCAACTATATAGTGTATTCGAGACGATGCTGGATGAGGCGAAACCGGATGCCGTCGTAGTATCGTCGCCGATGCAGTACCACGCGCCGCAAGCCATCGCCGCCCTGCAGCGCGGCATCCACGTCCTCAGCGAAGTGACAGCCGCCGTCGCACTGGACGAATGCCGCTGGCTGGTTGACGCCTGCAACCGCAGCGACGCCATCTACATGATGGCCGAGAACTACATGTACATGAAGCCCAACGTGCTCGTCCGGGCGCTGGTCGAGGCTGGCCTCTTCGGCGAGACATACTACGCCGAAGGCGAATACCTGCACGAGCTCTCCGTCCTCCACCACATGCCCGACGGCAGCCCGACCTGGCGCTACTACTGGCAGGTCGGCGTCAACGGCTCCACCTACCCCACCCACAGCCTCGGCCCCTGCCTCATGTGGATCAAAGAGCGCCCCGAACGCATCAGCTGCATCGGCACCGGCATCTGGACCGACCCCGAACACGCCATGGAGGACACGGTCCTGCTCCTTTGCAAGACCGCCAGCGAAAAACTGATGCGCATACGCGTCGACATGCTCTCCAAGCGCCCACACGCCATGACCAACTACACGCTGCAGGGCACGAAAGGCGCCTACGAAAGCAGACGCCGCCCGGGCGAGGGTGACTGGATCTGGCTGGAGGACTTCTGCGACGACCCTGAAGTCTGGATCCCGCTGGAGACTTTCGAGGAAAAATACATGCCGGAGATCTGGCGCGACCCGCCCGAAGAGGCGGTACGCGCCGGCCACGGCGGGGGAGACTACTTCGAGGTGATGGATTTCGTGGACGCCGTACAGGGACGCAAGCCGCCCCCAATCGACATCCACGCCGCCATGGATATGACCCTCCCAGGCCTGGTCAGCCAGGATTCGATCCGCCTGGGCGGCGAATGGCTGGAAGTGCCCAACTCCCGCGAGTGGTGAACGCCAGTGGATAGCAATAAGTTGCCAGTTGCTTGAGCAGCGACTGGCAAGAGTACATTAGCAATCTAATTCAGCCGTTCGACGACCCCGGCCGCGCCCATGCCCCCGCCAATGCACATGGTGACGAGCCCAAGCTGCTTGTCCTGCCGCGCCAGCTCATGCAGCATCTGCACCGTCAGCTTGGCCCCGGTGCACCCCAATGGGTGCCCGAGCGCAATGGCGCCGCCGTTGACGTTGACCTTCTCTTCGTCCAGCCCCAGTTCGCGGATCACCGACAGTGCCTGTACCGCAAAGGCTTCGTTCAACTCCACCAGATCAATTTCGTCAAGGCTGACGCCGGCCAGCTTGAGCGCCTTGGGCACGGCCGCCACCGGACCGATTCCCATAATTTCAGGCGCGACGCCGCCGACCGCGAAACTTCGGAAACGGGCCATCGGTTCCAGCTCCAACTCCTCCGCCTTCTCTTCGCTCATCACCAGCACGGCCGCGGCGCCGTCGCTGGTCTGGCTGCTGTTGCCGGCCGTGACCGTCCCCTGCGCGTGGAAGACCGGCCGCAGCTTGGCCAGCGCCTCCGCCGAAGAGTCGCGACGGATGCCCTCATCCTTGTCGAATACGAGATTGTAGGTCTTGGTGCCGCCTCCCTCACCCAGCGTGAGCTCTACCTCCAACGGCACGATCTCGTCGTCGAACTTGCCCGCATCCTGCGCCGCGGCCGCGCGCTGGTGGCTGCGCAGAGCGAAGGCATCCTGCTCCTCACGCGTCACCTCATACTGGCGCGCCAGGTTCTCCGCGGTAAGCCCCATGCCGATGTAGACGCCGGGGTGCTCCTTCGCCAGCGTGGGATTGGCCATGAACTTATTGCTGCTCATCGGCACCTGCGACATCGTCTCCACGCCGCCGGCAATGACCGCCTCGCCCATCCCGCTCATGATCTGCTGCGCGGCCAGGGCAATCGTCTGCAGGCCGCTTGAGCAGAACCGGTTAACGGTCTGCGCCGGCACCTCGACCGGCAGCCCGGCGCGCAGGCTGGCAATGCGGCTCACGTTCATGCCCTGCTCGGCCTCAGGCATGGCGCAACCCATGATGACGTCATCGACCTCCTTGGCCTTTACAGCCGGCGCGCGTTCCATCACGGCCCCAATTGCCGCGGCAGCCATGTCCTCAGGCCGGGTCGTGCGCAACGTCCCGCGCGGGGCCTTACCTATTGCGGTTCGTGCGGCGGAAACGATAACTGCGCTGGTCATGGTGAAGTGCTCCTTGCTTTTTGCAGGCTGATATTTCCTTCTATCGTTAGTCTGAGTCCATGTCCTAACGACTCTGGGAATGAAATAACTTCGTTGACATTCGCTTTAGCGATTCAAGAGAAACGGCGATGGCAGAATACTTGTCTTTCTGGCCGCCCACTTTTCAGTGGGCAGACGCTACTGGGACTGAACGATTCCTTGTTCGAAGACACCGACGGAGACGCATTGCTATGGGGCAGCCGTAGGTGCAGGCGCCGAACAGAATGGCAGGCCGAGTTCATCCAGATCCTGTTTCACGATATTGCCCCAAATCTCGGGCAGACATCCCTCCAGTCGGTTTCCTGAGAGATACAACTCTTCAAGCTTGGTGAGCTTGTCCAGCCCGGCCGGAATGGTTCCCGTCAACTGGTTGCCCGATAGATCCAGGACTATCAGGCTGCTGAGTTTACCCAGTTCTGGCGGAATCGGTCCACTCAGTTGGTTGTCCGACAGGATCAGCTGTTCCAAATTGAGCAGAGTGCCCAGGTCCGCAGGAATCCCCCCACTCAATTCGTTATCCCGGTGATTCAGGACTGTAAGTTTGGCGAGTTTACCCAAATCTGGCGGAATTGATCCAATCAAATCGTTTTCTGCCAGATCCAGCACGCCCAGGTTGGTCAGGGCGCCCAACTCTGACGGTATCAACCCGCTCAATTGGTTCTTGGCCAGGACCAACTGTTCCAGGTCTGTGAGCTTGCCCAGTGACGGAGGTATCGACCCGCTCAATTCGTTGCTGCGGAGATACAACCCTTTCAGTTCGGATAGACCGGCTAACTCTGACGGAATTGCTCCTCTCAGTCCGTTCGTAGGGAGAATCAGGCCAACAACCCGGCCCCTGTCCGTGGTAACTCCGTGCCAGCCTTGAAGAGCAATATCTGCCGCCAGCCAGTTTGCGTTTTTTCGCCAGTTTTCGCCGTCTGTAGCCCTGTAGAGCGCAGCCAGTGCTTCCCTGTCCGAGCAAAACGGCAGCCCTATACTGTCCAGGTCGTTTTCTTTCGTATCTCGCCACGTCTCGGGCACGCAGCCGCTGAGCCGGTTGTCTGAGAGGTACAGCTTTCCCAAGTTGGTGAGACTGCCCAGTTCTGTCGAAATCGTGCCGCTCAGATCGTTGCTCCAGAGGTAAAGCTCTCTGAGCTTTACAAGATTTCCCAACTCGGACGGAATGGAGCCGCTCAACTGGTTCGACGAAATGCCCAGCACCTCCAGTTCAGTGAGCCTGCCCAGATCAGGCGGTATCGGACCGCTCAGATTGTTGTCTGAGAGAAACAACTGATTCAGACTGGTGAGCTCGCCCAACTCAGACGGAATCTGACCATGTAACTTGTTGCCCCACAGATACAGAATTTGGAGGTTGGCGAGCTTGCCCACTTCGGACGGAATCGAACCGCTCAACCGGTTAAGTGATAGGTACATCTCCTGCAGGTTGGTGAGATTGCCTAACTCGGAAGGGATCCGACCGCTCAGCTTGTTGTCTGAGAGGTCCAGCGTCTGCAGACTCGCGAGATTGCCCAACTCGGATGGAATCGAACCGGCCAGCTCGTTGCCCCCGAGTTGCAGCACTTGCAGGCTTGTGAGATCGCCCAACTCGGATGGAATCGAACCGATCAACCGGTTCTGTGGGAGGTGCAACTCCTTCAGGTTGGCGAGCTCGCCCAACTCAGACGGGACGAATCCGCTCAGCATATTTTCAGAAAGATGCAACTCCTGGAGACTGGTGAGATTGCCCAGCTCGGAAGGGATAGATCCCCTCAGCTCGTTGCCCCATAGATACATCTCCTGCAGCTTGGTAAGGCTGCCCAACTCGGACGGGATCTTACCACTCAGTTTGTTCTCTGCAAGGTACAAAACGCGTAGCTTGGCGAGTTCGCCCAACTCAGAAGGGATCCAGCCGTTCAATTGGTTCGCTGAAAGGTCTAGCGCGTCCAACTCACTTAGCTTGCCCAGTTCGGGCGGTATCGAACCGCTCAACTCATTCTGCGAGAGGTACAACTCTTGCAGGTTGGCGAGCTCGCCCAACTCGGACGGTATCGAACCGCTCAACTCGTTGCCCCACAGGTACAGCACTTGCAGATTGGTGAGATTGCCCAGCTCAATCGGTATCGAACCTTCTAACCGGTTTTGTGAGAGGAACAGCTCTTTTAGGTTGGCGAGTTTACCCAACTCTGGCGGAATCGTCCCGGACAGCTCGTTGCCCCATAGGTAAAGTTCCTTAAGGTTGGTGAGATTGACCAACTCGGACGGAATCGTCCCACTCAACTGGTTCGCCGAGAGGCTCAGCACCTGCAAATTCGAGAGCATGCCTAGTTCCAAGGGGATTACACCGCTCAACTCGTTGTCCGACAGGTGCAGTTCTTTCAGCCTGGCAAGATTGCCTAACTCGGACGGAATCGATCGGTCAAAATCGTTATTCGAGAGGTGCAACTCTTTCAGATTGGTGAGATTGCCAAGTTCGGGCGGCAACACTCCACTCAACTCGTTATTTGAGAGGAATAGTCCCTTCAGTCTTGTGAGCTTGCCTAATTCTGGCGGAACTGATCCGCTCAACTCGTTATCTGTGAGGTGCAATTCTTTCAGGTCACTAAGTTTGCCCAATTCTGACGGAACTGATCCGCTCAATTCGTTATCTGAGAGTTGCAGCATTTTAAGCTTGGTGAGTCCGCCCAGCTCGGATGGCACCGGACCCCCCAACTCGTTACTCGAGAGGTGCAACTCTTTCAGTCCGGTGAGATTGCCCAGACCAGGCGGCAACACGCCGCTTAATTCGTTCCCCGATAGGTGTAGTTGCTTCAGACGGGTGAGCTCACCTAGCTCCGGCGGAACTGTTCCGCTCAGTTCGTTATCCGAAAGGTAAAGTTCCTCCAGCTTGGAAAGGTTGCCCAACTCAGACGGTATCGATCCAATTAAGTCGTTACCTGACAGGTACAGCTTCTCCAAATTGATGAGCTTTCCCAGTTCCGACGTTATTGTTCCGGCCAACCGGTTCCCGAAGATGCCCAACACTTCCAGGTTAGTGAGCCTGCCAAACTCGGACGGAATCGTGCCGTTCAGGTCATTCACTGAGAGATGCAGTTCCTTCAGATTGGAAAGCCTGCCCAGTTCAGGCGGAATCGTTGCGCTCAACTGATTGTCCCAGAGGTGAAGCTCCCTCAGGTTGGCAAGCCTTCCCATTTGTTGCGGCATCGGTCCACTTAGTTCGTTTCCAGAGAGGTTCAACACCTCTAAATAGGTGAGATTGCCCAGTTCGGACGGTATCGAACCGCTCAATTCGTTACCTGAGAGGTCTAACTCCTTCAAAAAAGGAAGGTTCCCAAGGTTCAACGGTATCGAACCCCTCAGTTCGTTCTCTGAGAGGTTTAGCTCTTTCAGCTTGGTGAGCTTCCCAAGTTCTGGCGGGATCGAACCGGCCAGCTCGTTCAGCGAGAGGTCCATCGCAGTTACACGGCTGCTACTGTCAATGGTGACGCCGTACCAGTCATCGAGCGGCGCTTCGGTCAACCAGTTCTCGCTATTCAGCCAGTTAGCTCCTTCAGTGGATTCGTAGAGCGAGACCAGCACATCCCTATCTGTGAAGTCAGGTGCGAAAAACAAGGATGCAAACGCGTGCGTACTTTCTGAACCGACCGTCACGGCACATACAACGGCCATAACAATCAGATTTCTCGAGAAAGAATTCACGGTGATCCCCTAAGTGACCGAATTACCTGGCTGCTTGCCACACGTCATCGAACCAAGAGGATTCCAAGGGTCACTGTTACTGCCGTCGCCGGAATCTGGAGGCCGGAGGCCTTAGTTTCGTAGCGGCTTCCCGTTCTTCAGCATGTGCCAGATGCGTTCATGGCTCTTGGGATAGCCGCACAGGGTCTTGAAGGCTTCCCGCTCCAGGTCGAGGAAATACTGCTCGTCCATCCAGGCCGGCTGGCTGAGCTCACCACCGCAAAGAACGTAGGCCAGCTGGTCGGCGATGATCGCTTCGTGCGCGGTGATGTAACGTGCCTCGCGCATCATGTGAATGCCCACTCGCAGGTTGGCGAGGTAATCGCGGCCGGCTGCGTAGATGGAACCGGTGACCTCCGGCGGCCTGTAACCTTCTTCGGCCATGCGCAGAACCTCTGCCTTGGCCTCGGCGAGCAGATGGCCGGCGTTCATCACAACACGGTCACGTGGGCCGAGAAAGCCCATCTGGCGCGCCTCATCAGCCGAGGTCGAAACCTTGGCCAGAGCGACAAGCTCGAATACCTTCTGCAGATGAGGGGCGGGGTCTCCATTTTGCATCTTCATGTGAGGGCTGACCAGACGGCGTATCAACTCCTTGCACCCACCGGCGGCCGGGATCAGGCCGACGCCAACCTCGACCTGGCCAATGTACAGTTCCGCATGCGCCACGATGCGGTCGGCACACATCGTCACCTCCGCGCCGCCGCCCAGGGCCAATTGATAGGGTGCCGCCACGACAGGCTTAGGTGCGCAGCGCAACTGCAGGATCATCTGTTGTAATGACTTGATCGCCGCGTCCAGCTTGTCCAAATCCCCGGACTGGGCCAGAGCGCCGATGAGCAAAAGGTTCGCGCCGGCGCTGAAGTTGCCTCCCTGGTTGCCAATCACCAGCCCGGTGGCATTACCATGCAGATGCTCGATGGCTGCGTCGGCGATGGGGCCGATCTCTAGGTCCAGGGCGTTCATCTTGGTATGAAATTCCAACAGAAGCACGCCATCGCCCATGTCCAGAAGGCTGGCGGAACTGTTACCGGCCAGCACACCTTGCCCGCGTTTGAGTGCCGCAATGCTGACCGCCCTGTCGCCGTCATCAACAGATTCGTACCGGCCCGTTTGCGGACTGTACACCTGTATGAGTGCCGCGCCCGCCCCTGTGCCTGAAGTTTCTTCAGACTGGTAGAAGCTTTCATGGCCTTTGCCAAGCATTTCATGAACCCAAGGGGCGACCGTCAGTCCTTCCTCCGCCATGCGCTGCGTCGTATCAGCGACACCCAATGCATCCCAGGTTTCGAAAGGCCCCATCTCCCAGCCGAAGCCCCACTTCATGGCGTTGTCGATATCTCTGGGGCTGTCCGCGATCTGTGGCAAACGCTTGGAAGCGTACGCCAGCGTGCGGCTGAGTGTGTGCCAGATCAGGTTGCCGGCCTCGTCCTCTGATTCCTCCCCATCCTCGCCGGCGGAGTGGGACGCGACAAGACCGCGCAGACGTTCGGGCAGAGGGGCGTTTCTCACGGCGTCGACACTGGGCCAGGTGGTGCGCCCCGGTTGCATGTAATCCACTTCGCCTTCGGAAGCCGCCTGCAAGTCCAGCCCCCAGAAGCTCTTTCTGCCCTCGCGGTCGACGACGGTCTTGTAAAAGCCTTGGCCGCTTTTGGCGCCGAGCAGACCGTTCTGAAGAAGCGTCATGAGCACCTCGGTGCCAAGAGGCCCGCGCAAAGTGTCCCGGTCTTCATCGTCGGGGATCATGTCATACAGGTGCTCCCCTACAAGCGCGGCCACGTCAATGCCGACCACGTCGAGCAGGCGGAAGGTAGCCGTCTTGGGCCTTCCAATCAACGTGCCGGTCAGCCGGTCTACCTCCTCGACGGTGTAGTCGTTGGCGACTGCGAACTCCAGGAGGCTGCTCATGATGTAACTGAACATGCGATTGCCGACAAAGTTGGGCACATCCCTGGCGATGACAACGCCCTTGCCCAGCCGTTTCTCGGCAAACGCCTTCATGTCAGCAACGATGGCGGGATCTGTCTCCTGACCGGGAATCAGTTCCAGCAGCCGCAGGTAGCGCGGTGGGTTGAAAAAATGGGTACCCAAGAACCGCTCCCGAAAGGCCTTGCTGCAGCCGGCGCTGATGATATGGATAGGGATGCCGGAAGTGTTTGTGCTGATGATGGCATCGGCAGGGGCGATGGCGTCAAGCCTGGCCATCAACTTCTGCTTGGGGCGGGGCCGCTCCACGATGGCCTCGATGATCCAGTCGCTCTGTACCACCGCGGCCTCAAGGCCGTCCTCGACATTACCCAGGGTGATCAATTCTGCCAGTTCGGGGCTGTAAAGGCTGGCCGGCCTGGCCTGGGTCATGCGCTCGAATCCTGCTTGCACGATCCGATTGCGGACGGCCCGGTCCTCCAGTGTCAACCCATTGGCCTGCTCTTCTGGTGTCAGTTCGGTCGGCGCGACGTCGAGCAGGTGGGAGGAGACACCTGCATTGGCCAGGTGTCCGGCAATGGCCGCGCCCATCGTACCGGCGCCGATAACGGTAACATGGCTGATTGTTCTGCTCATTGGGGCACTCCTGTCACGCACAGCTGTAAATCGTCAATTGGCCGCCGCGTTGCAAAGGTTTCCAGGGCCAAAGGGTATTGAAATCTCTCTTGAAGCAATGAAGCCGCACGGATCGGCCATGTTACTTCTAGTGATTCCGTTCCAGCGCTGTCAGATGAGGCCAAGAATCAGGTCCAGCAGGCCGAAAAATCGCAGAATCGAATAGATGACTACAACTATCAACAGATATCGGACCCACCGGTTGGCGTCCTTCACGGTCACGGCAAAGCGCACCGCGGCCCAGGCGCCGATGCTTTGGCCCACAGCCATCAAGGCGCCTATGCCCCAGTCGATTTGCAGAGGCGACAGGATAAAGACGACAAATGCGACGATGTTGAGAGCCAGTACAAAGATCAGCTTGACCGCGTTGGCATGTACTATTGTATAACCTACGCCGAGAACTAGCGCTGTAACGAGGAATACACCTACCCCGGCCTGAATGAATCCGCCGTAGACGCCTATGGCAAAGAACAGAACCAGCACAAAGAGGTCGGGCCGCTCTTTCCGTACCTCCGATCTTTCTCGCAACCACTTTGTCGGATTGAAGAAGATCGTAACCAGTACGATGATCAACATGCCGCCGATTGCCAGGTTCATGGCATCTCTGTCGAGAAGGGTTGCAACGTAGGCGCCGACCAGCGCGCCCGGCATGCCGGCGGCGCTCAGCCAGAGGCCGAAACGCAGGGAGTCGGCGTCCAATATGTTTTCGGCCCGCTGCTTTTCGGTAACTCCTCCCCGCAGCTGCATCCGCCCACTGCGAGCGAAGGTAGTGATGCCGACCACGTTTTGAATGATGACCCCAATCCGGTTGGTGGCGTTGGCGGCGCCGGAATCAAGACCCAGGAATACAAGCATAGGCAGTGTAACAGCTGAGCCGCTGCCGGCCAGCGTGTTGATGATGCCGGCCACGACGCCGGCAAGGATAGCCAGGAGGTACTGCAGAGGAGAAATATCCATAACGGCCCTCACAGACCCGGCACGATTCGGGCCAATCGCTCAACTGTCTTTTCCAGGTCTTCCATCGCGGTGGCGAAGCTGAATCGGACGTAGCCTTCACCTGCTTCGCCAAACGCGATGCCTGGCGTGGTAGCAAGCAGGCCGTCCTCCAACAGGATCTGAGAGATCTCGAGGCTCTTCTTCTCGGTCTGCGTAAACTGGGCAAATAGGTAAAACGCACCTTCAATGGGGCTGCTGCGGATGCCAGGGATCTCTTCAAGGGCGTCCAGGACGAAGTTGCGCCGCTGTGTGTAGGAGGCCACCATCTCGTGGACGCAATCCTGCGGCCCGTTGAGGGCCGCGGCTCCAGCGGCCATGGAGAAGCTGGCGGCGGATGTTACGGTCTGCGTCTGATAGGCGCGAGCCAGTTTGGCAACAGGTAGAGGAGCTGCCAGCCAGGCCAACCGCCAGCCGGTCATGGCGTAGCTCTTACTGAACCCGTTGACAATGATAGTGCGTTCCGCCATGTCAGGCATACTCGCGATCGAGCGGTGACGGGCCCCGTCGTAAAGGATATGCTCGTAAATCTCGTCGCTGAGGACATACAGGTCGTGCCGCTGCACGACGGCGGCGATGTCGTCGAGTTCCTCCTGTGTCAGCACCCGCCCTGTCGGGTTGCTGGGTGAACAGATCATGATCAGCTTGGTCCTCTCGCTGACATGCTCCTCCAGCTGTACGGCTCGCACGCGAAAGTTGTCGGCGGCCGGTAAGGAAACGTGGACGGGCACGCCCCCGTTCAACTGCACCATGGGCGCATAGCTCACCCAGGCCGGGTCGAGGATCATGACTTCGTCTCCCTCATTGAGGGTCGATGCCAAGATCGTGTAGATCGCCCATTTGCCCCCCGGCGTTACCATCAGCTGGTCGGGTACAGCCCGCACATTGTTCTCCCGCTCCAGCTTGGCGCAGATTGCATCCAGCAACTCCGGCTTGCCGAAGGAGGGCGGATAGTGGGTGTCTCCGGCTGCAATGGCCTCAAAAGCCGCCTGCTGGATATGCTTAGGCGTGTCGGCATCAGGCTCGCCTCCGGCCAGATTGATCACGTCCAGACCTTGCGCGGCCAGTTCGCGACCTTTCTGCATCATCATTGTTGTTGGGCTTCCCGGCACGGACTCAACGAGTTGCGAAAGGGGTTTCATCAGGATTCACCTGCCTGGTGTGGTATACTTGCGCTGGAAATGAAAAGGAGTTCGACATGGAAATCGAACAGTATTTCAATTTTCTAAGTGATGACGACATCCGCATCGCGGGCACGCGCGTGGGGATAGAGACTGTCCTCTATGATTACATCTATCGCTCCCAGACGGCGGAGCAGATTGCGGACACCTATCCATCGATTAATCTGGAACAGGTATACGCGACGATCCTCTACTATCTGCAAAACAAGGAAAGAGTCGACGCGTATTTGACCGACTGGATCGAGCACGGCGAATGGATGCGCCGCGAACAGGCCAAGAATCCTTCGCCAGTAACGCTACGCCTCCGACGGCTTGCGGCCCAGCTTGACGCGTAGTGACCCGGTATCGCTATCTGCTTGACGAAAACGTAACCCTAATTCTGCGTGAAGCTCTCCTTCGAATAGAGCCTGAGATTTCCGTGTGGCGTGTGGGCGATCCTGGCGTTCCAGGGAACGGCACGCCCGATCCCGTTATCCTGGAATGGTGCGCAAATCAGGCATTTTCCCTGGTCACAAACAATCGAAAATCAATGCCTCGCCATTTGCGCGATTTCATCGCACTGGGTCGTACCGCACCTGCGATTTTCGTGCTCAATCCTAACCTGTCAATTGGTCAGGCAGTGTCTGAACTTCACCTCATATGGGCGGCAGCCGAGCCTTACGAATACGAGAACAAATTGAATTTCATGCCCATTCTTACGTAAACTTCTGCCATCCTGTCGTCACTTCAAGACATCGACAATGGCCGCACAGAGGTAATCCATGTTGGCTTCCGTCATCCCGGCCACGTTGATGCGGCCGGAGCGGACGATGTAGACAGAATGGCGGTCGCGCAGCGCCTGCACATGCTCCGGCGACAGGCCGCTGTAGCTGAACATGCCTCTCTGCCGGGCTATGAACGAAAAGTCACGTCCTGCCCCCTGCTGATCCAACGTCTCGACAAACAGGTGGCGCATGTCGTTGATGCGGTTGCGCATCTCCGCCAGTTCAACCTCCCAGCGCTGGCGCAGCTCAGGATCTCCAAGGATTTCCGCCACGATCTGGCCGCCGTGGGCGGGAGGATTCGAATAGTTGGTGCGCACACAGATCTTCAAGTGGCTGTTTGCGGCGTCCGCGGCCTCTGCACTGTCGGCCACCAAGGTCAACGCGCCAACACGCTCATTGTACAGTCCGAAGTTCTTGGAATAAGAGGTGGCAACCAGGAACTCGCGGCAGTGGTCGGCGACGATCCTGACCCCGGATGCGTCCTCATCCAGCCCGTCGCCGAAGCCCTGGTAAGCAAAGTCCAGCAGGGGCAGAATACTGCGCTCGGCGCATAGGGCAGCCACCTCCTGCCACTGTTGCGAAGAGAGATCGGCGCCGGTGGGATTGTGGCAACAGCCATGCAGCAACAGTACATCCCCGGCAGGTATGTTTTCGAGCGCAGCTAACATGCGGTCGAAGGCGACGCCGTTGCTTTCTGCCTCAAAGTAGGGATAGGACTGTACCTGCAGTGCCGCCGAACCGAACACATTGGGATGATTCGGCCAGGTCGGGTCACTCAGCCAGACGATCGCCTCAGGTGATATGCGCCGCACAAAGTCAGCGGCAACACGCAGTGCGCCGGTACCCCCGGGCGTCTGCACCGTGGCCGCGCGTCCTGCGCGGAGAATATCGTGCTCGCTGCCGAAGACGATCTCCTGGCTAAGCGTCGCGTATGCCGCCAAACCATCTATCGGCAGATAGCTCTTGGTCGCTTCCGACCGCAGCAGGCGTTCCTCGGCCTCTTTCACCGTCGAAAGCACAGGCGTCTGACCGCCGCCATCTTTGTATACGCCTACGCCGAGGTTTACCTTATTTGGATTCGAGTCTTTCTTGAATGCTTCGGTAAGCCCAAGAATGGAGTCTTCCGGAGCGGGACTGATCTTTTCGAACATTTACTCTGCCTTATTGGAATCGCGTGCCGTGACAGGTTGAGGTTCTTGAAAATGGCGGAATCGCTGTAGTCTGATTTCCTTACTCCTCGACGAAAAGGTTGACTAAACTGAAGGCCTCGACGTCCACAAGGCCCTGGTCTGTCAGTTTCAACTTTGGGATCACTTCCAGGGCCATGAAACTCATCGCCATGAACGGGTCCCTAATAGTCGAGCCGAACTCATGGGCCGCGTCCAGCAATGAGTCATAGCGATTGCGAACTTGGACGAGCGGCCGGTCGCTCATCAGACCGGCTACAGGCAATGCAAGCTCGGCCAGCGTTTCCTGACCGTCTGCGATTGCCAGTCCACCCCCCATTCTGGCAACCGCTTGGGCTGCCGTCGTCATCGACTCGTCGTCGGCGCCAATGACAACCAGGTTATGATGGTCGTGGGCGACTGTGCCGGCGATGGCCCCGTGGCGCAGGCCGAACCCTTGGATAAATCCCAACCCGAGCGCACCGCTGGCGGTGTGCCGTTCAACTACGGCTATCTTCAGGATGTCCCTGGCCGGATCGGCCACGGCTTGACCGTCTTCGATGCGCGCTTCAAGAATGAGTTCTTCGGTCAGGACCTGATTCTCCAACGAACCGATGACGCGAACGTGCGAGCCGTCAACCGGTATGTGCAGATTGAAGCTATCCCAGGCCACATTGACAGAGGATGAAACCGCTGGAGGAACGGCAGCAAGAGCAGGGCTTTCGTCTTTCAACAGGCGACCATGCTCAGCCCTCAGCCGCCCGCCTGCATAGACTTGCCTGGCAGATGGGGCTCTCAGGTCGTCAAAGACTATCAAGTCGGCTCGTCTGCCTGGCGCGATGGCCCCGCGATCATGCAGACCGAACCATTCAGCGCTGTTGAGGGTAGCCATGCGGAATGCAGTCATCGGGTCGACCCCAAACGAGATGGCTTCCCGCAGAATATAGTCGACGCTCCCCTGATCCAACAGGTCGCCCGGCATACGGTCGTCTGTGCAAAAACAGAAGCGACGGCTATTGCGCTCGTTGACCAGTGGCAACAGCGCGCGCAGATTGTGAGCGTTGGTCGCCTCCCGAATCAGCACATAGAAACCCCGAGCGAGTTTCTCTGCCGCCTCGGCCACAGTGGCGCATTCGTGATCGCTGCCAGCGCCGGCTGCCGCGTAGGCGTTGAGGTGCTTTCCGCTGAGCGCAGGGGCGTGGCCATCCCGGGGCCGCCCACTGAACGCAGCGATCTTGGCAAGCACTTCCGGATCGCCTTGGACGGTGCCGGGGAAGTTCATCAGTTCGGCCAACCCGTGGACAGTCCCATCCTTCAGGAGATCGGCCAACTCCACGGCAGAGAGAGTTGCTCCGCTTGTTTCCATGTGTGTGGCGGGTACGGCGGAGGGGGCCATCAGCACGACTTGCAGAGGAAGGTTTCGGCTGGCTTCGGCCATAAAGCGGACTCCGGCCGCGCCGGCTACATTGGCGATTTCGTGAGGATCGGCTGCGACCGTGGTCACGCCACCCGGCACAACGGCCGCGGCAAATTGGGCAGGCAGACACAGGCTGCTTTCGATGTGGACGTGCGCGTCGATCAGGCCCGGCGCCACATAGGCGCCCTGCAGATCTACCTCTTCCTTGCCCGCGTAGCCCGCGCCGACGCCGGCGATCTGCTCACCGTAAAAGGCTATATCGGCCTCTTCGATATCCCCTGACAGGATGTTGACTACGCGTCCGTTGCGCAGCACGCAGTCGGCAGGTTTGTCGCCCCGAGCGACTGCAAGTAGCTCGATGTTTGGCAAGGATCACCCCTCCACTTATCCGATCTGCCGGGAGCAGGTACGGAAAAATCGCGCTTTCCTTGATCCGCAGGTTAGCGGGCATTATAGCACAGTAGACGGGGATAGTGGTCTCTTTTGGCTCCCGGATTCACAATGTTACAATCGCCTGGATAGTCCAACCGATTCAGCCAATTCAGCCATGTCCATTCTCGTTTTTGGCTCGCTCAACATAGACCACGTATATCAGGTCGAGCATCTTGTCCGCCCGGGAGAGACGCTGCCCAGCACGGAATATCGCCGCTTCCAGGGCGGCAAGGGAGCAAATCAGTCGGTCGCCCTGGCGCGCGCGGGCGCAGACGTATTTCACGCGGGACGGATCGGCCCGGAAGGGCTCTGGCTGAGGGACGCCATCGCCGCGGAAGGCGCCGACGTAACGCACGTCGGTCTCGATGACCAGCCTACGGGGCACGCAATTATTCAGGTAGACCCCGCCGGCGAAAACTCGATTCTTCTTTACGGGGGAGCCAACCTCACGGTTACCTCAGACGATGCTCACTACGTACTCTCGCACTTCGGTGAGGGCGACTGGCTCCTGCTCCAGAACGAAATCAGCTCCCTGCCGGCTATCTTGCTCGAAGCAACCGAGCGAGGTTTGAGCGTAGCCTTCAACCCTGCGCCGATGACGCCGGAAGTTCTGAGTTACCCGCTCGAGGGTGTTTCCCTTTTCGTGGTCAATCAGACGGAAGGTGCGGCGCTGGCGGGAACTGAAGACGCTTCACCTGAAACCGTAGTGAGAGCCCTGCAGGCTCGCTTCTCTAAAGCCGCGATTCTGCTAACTTTGGGGGAAGACGGTTCGCTCTATGCTCGCGGCGGAGAGTGCATCCAGACGCCGGCGGTAGCGGTCGACGCGGTGGACACTACGGCCGCAGGCGACACCTTCATCGGCTATTTTCTGGCTGAACTTCTGGCAGGCGAGTCGGTTACGCAGTCTCTCGTCCTGGCATCCCGGGCAGCGGCGCTCTGCGTCACCAGACCGGGTGCGGCCGTATCGATTCCGCGGCGCAGTGAACTTGAGGGGACTCCGACCGCCGGTAAAGGGTGACCTGGTGGCTCTTCTCCGGAAGGTTGCGGCTATGGCCCGCCACAAAACTCGACAGCCGTGAGCGCGTACAGCTTGGCCACCCTGACCAATTCCTCCACCGGAACGGCCTCATTTGGAGTGTGGGCGCCGGTCGCAGCCGGCCCGTGAGTTAGTGCGGGGATTCCAGCTTCCGAGACAAAGGTATTGCCGTCGTCTACAAAGGGCTTTGCCCCCATTGAGAGCGGCGAGCCGGTCAAAGCGGAATGGGCCCTTTGAAATGCGCTCACAAGCGGGATGTCAGGATCAATCTGGTAAGCGCTGCCCTGCACGGTGAATTCGAGGGCGATCTCCGTACCCGTTGCCCCCGAGAACTCGGTGAGCAGCTGGGAGAACTCTGCTTCGATGGCTGCACCACCGGTGGGGGGCACCCAGCGCCGAGTTCCCTGCACGATACATTCCGTGGGCGACTGATTATATATTCCCCCTGACTGCAGCATTCCTACGAAGGCGGAATCGCAGCCCGCCAGTGGGTGACTATTCTTCGCCAGTCTCTCGTTCCACGTATGCAGCTGATTCACCAGCTGTGCCCCCGCGACCAGAACGTCCGGCGTTCCGGGCGGGCGCAACACCTCATGCACAGGCGCGCCCTCGCGTTGAACAGTCGCCTGGAAGATGGCCACACCCCTGCCAGCTACAGGCAGAGGTTCGGCCAGGTACTCCGGCAGCAGGACGCCATCGCCGACAAGGCCCTCGCGGATCATGGCCCGAACCTGTCGGCCGTCGCCCCATGGCCCCTCGTGGTGGTCATGGGCCGTCAACAGCACCCTGCCGGCGGGCAGGGCGTCGAGCGTGCGCAGTACTCGCAATGCCTCTAGGGCCGCCGCGATACCGCCCTTCATATCGGCGGAACTGGAACCGTAAAGGGTGTCACCCTCTACGCGCGGCGGCACGAAGGGCAAATGAACGGTGTCCAGGTGGCCGTCGAACTGTAGGGTGGGTCCCGGTCGGCCACTGTCGAGCACCGCCAATACGATTGGAGCTTCGGGCCAGTCTGCAGCATGCCGCTGGACGGGAAAGCCGTCAGCGGTCAGAATCTCTTCCAGTCGATTTGCGGCTGCGCCCGCGCTGCGAGTGGGGCTGGGAACCTCGATCAGAGCTATAGCAGTTTCTAACAACCGCTGGCGGTCAACGGTCCGGGAAACATGGTCAAGCAGCGCGTCATTCATCTGTTGAGGTATACGCGTCGTTTCTTACTTGTCGTCAACGACTCGCCAGTCTCCGGGGATAGTCTTGTCGTCCTCGTCCCAGATATCCCAGACCTCCCGGTCCGGTTCATCCGGCGAAATATGTCCAAGCCGCACTCGGGCGCGCCGTACAGCCTCCTGCGGGGCCATTTGCACAAACAGACGTCCTGCCAGAACGACCGCGGCTATATCGTCTAAGGGCATTCCCGGCCACAGATCGATCGGCGATATCCAGTAGAGAATCGCCAGCACCGGAAAACCGACCCGCAGCAGAATTGATACCTGCGGATCGCCCATCAGTTGCCATACCACTGCAAAATCGCGTAGAATATCGGAAAAGCGCCAGCCGCCGCTTTGGGGTACAAGGGATGAATCGCGGGTCATTTCGACAGGCCTCCAGTCTCTGTGAGATTGCCGCTTCATCTTCGTTTCTGGCCGCATTGTCTCACAGGTTTGCCCAGATTGGCAAGGCCCGGAGAAGTGTCCGGCTGGACGAAGGCCAGTATGATCAAACGGATGGGCGCACTAGGAATCCCAAACTCAGAGGAACGGCCGCAGTCAGTTCTCACCGTTAGGCTGCAAATTCTGCTCGCTTCATTGTCATATTTTGAGAACATAGCAAGGGCAATTCAGGGAAACGCAGATGCCCCAAACCAGCCAGATGCTTGCCGATTACCCGGAGATCCAACTGCAAGTCATTGCAGAGCTCCGGGGCGCCTTTCTGGATGGAGAAAAGAATATCCGGGCAATGATCGACAGCCTGGGCGGGCAGATCACCGACCCAACCTCGGTGTTGATGGCCTTCCAGGAGATAACCGATTCCTATCCCGGGGCCAGGTCTGCTTTGGACCTCCTCCTTGCAGAGGGTGGCGAAATGCGAGAAGCCCAGTTCAGCCGCGAATTCGGCAGCATCCGGCAGATGGGTCCATCAAAATTAGAGCGTGAACAACCCTGGAATGCACCGGAGAGCGTCGCCGAGCTGCTCTACCATTACGGACTGATTGGCCGTACGTACAAAGGCGAAGGCCGGAACGCCCACACTATCATCTTCATCCCCAGTGATATCCTCCCCTGGCTGCCGCGGCCGACGACTGCCGAAGGCGAGCAGGGGCTGGCAGCAGCGCCGGTGCCCCCACCGCCGTCATCCAGAATGCTGCGGCTGGAAGATGCCTTTCTTGAAGATGCGGGCACGCTACTGGGGTTCCTGCATACCAAGGGACTGCGTCTGCAGGACGACGGCGCACCCAATCCGGATGATATCAACCAGCTGATCATGCGCCTGAAATCTGCGGACGGATTCGTTTCCCCCTTCGTGTCTCCTGTAGCCAGCGCCAACGTAGAAGAGGTTCGTGTCGCCCTGCTCTTACATTTGGCAAGGCGACTGGGCTGGCTGCGCCGCGCCAACGATGAACGTGTCCGTCTCACGGGAAACCGAGTGTATGCTTTTCTGGCACAACCGCGGCCGGAGCAACGCTTTTCTCTGTGGGAGGCCTGGCGTACCTCTGAGGAATGGAACGATCTGGAACGCATTCCTGGTATCGACTGCTCTGGCGGCGACTGGCAAAACAATCCACTGCAAACGCGGGAAGAGGTGTTAAGGCTATTGGGACTCTTGCAGCCCGGTGCCTGGTACAGTCTGGCCGAAGTAATCGGCGCAATTAAAGAGACGGCTCCTGACTTTCAACGACCCGCCGGCGACTACGACAGCTGGTACATTCGCTACGAGAATCAGGAGGGCTTCCTGCGCGGTTTCGAACATTGGGATGTCGTAGAAGGTGTGCTGCTGCGTTTCCTGTTGAAAGGCCCACTCTACTGGCTGTCAGCCGTCGAGCTAGCGGAGCCGTCCGCGGGCGACGATCTGCTGTTATCGCTGAGCGCCTGGGGTGCGCGCTGGTTGGGCCACGACAGCGAAATGCCCAATGAAGCGCGGCGACACCCGATCGTTGTTGAAGATGACTTCTCGGTTGAACTTCCTGCGGACACACCGCTGATGGACCGATTTCGTGTGGAACGGTTCAGCAGCTGGCAGGCCAGTTATCCCCGTTATCTCTACCAGATTAACCGGCGCAGTTTGAATAGAGCCTCCGATGAGGGCGTCCAACCGGATCGCATATTGGCCTTCCTAAATTCTAGGGCGAGCCAGGTGCCGCAACGGGTTGCAACGGGGCTTCAGAAGTTCGGCGAAAAGCTTGCAACCGACTCATAATTCCGTTCTCTTTCTCACCTGTACCCAATTGGAATACACCAGAAAGAATGGTAGGATAGCTTTTGCACAAACCGCAAAGGCAGGCCCGTATTCATGCGGGCAGATTTCTTGAGGCAGTTGCGCTCAATCGACTCCCCCAATGGCAACTCTTGCCCAATATGTTTAAGCCGCGGCGATATTGCTCCCCGGTGTAAAATCTTGGGTAGCAGAAGTGAGGCCAACAACGTACACAGATTTACATTCCCTAAGAGTGAAAAGGAGGAGTCGATGATTGGAAGGCACATTTCATCCTTGCGAGTCATTGCCATTTTGCTGGCGATGGCCTTTTTGCTGGCTGCCTGTCCTGCCGCCGCACCGGCCGGCGGCGCGGAGATGGCGGCGGATGAAGAGATGGCGGAAGAAGAAGCAATGGAGGAAGAGAGCAAGGTCCTGACCATACTCTACTGGCAGGCCGCCTCGCTGCCCGGACCGTACCTGTCGGGCGGCACAAAGGACCAGGACGCCGGCGCGATTACGCTGGAACCCCTGGCCAACTACGACCCGAACGGCACCATCGTTCCCAGGCTGGCGGTGGAGATCCCCACCATCGAGAACGGCGGCGTTTCGGAAGATCTGATGTCGATTACGTGGACGCTAAAGGAAGGCCTGCTCTGGTCGGACGGGAGCGACGTAACCTCTGAAGACGTTGTTTTCACGTGGCAGTACTGCAGCCACGAGGAGACCGGCTGCACGGCCAGCGAGGCTTTCCTGGGCATTGAGAGTGTCGAAGCGATCGACGACCGAACAATCAAGATCACTTTCGATTCGCCGACACCGTATCCGTACAACGCCTATGTCGGCGCGAATACGCCGATCATCAGCAGTGCACAGTTTGCCGACTGTGTGGGAGCGGCTGCGCAGACCTGCAATGAGCAGAACACTGCACCACTAGGCACAGGCCCCTATCGCATCATCGACTTCAAAGTGAACGATGTCGCGGTATACGAAAGAAACCCGCACTTCCACGGTGACCCGGCCTATTTCGACACCGTGATTTTCAAGGGCGGCGGCGATGCCGCGTCGGCGGCCCGGGCAGTCCTTGAGACCGGGGAAGCCGACTATGCCTGGAACCTGCAGGTTGAGCCGGACATTCTGCGTGACATGGAAGCTGCCGGGCTGGGCACAGTGATTTCTGCCTTCGCCGGTTATGTCGAGCGTGTCCTGGTCAATCAGACCAACCCGCACTCCGATTTGGGCGATGATCGATCCGAATACATGGACGGCGGCAACCCCCACCCCTTCCTGACATTCCCGCCGATTCCGCAGGCGATGTCGATGGCGATCGATCGCACACTCATTTCCGAACAGCTCTACGGATTTGCCGGTCAGCCAACCTGCAACGTAATCCCGGCCCCGCTCCACTACGTTTCAGATTCAAACGACGCCTGCCTGACCCAGGACATTGACGGCGCCAATGCTTTGTTGGACGAAAACGGTGTCCTCGACTCCGACGGTGACGGCATCCGCGAATACAACGGCATTCCGCTCAAGATCTCCTACCAGACCTCTACCAATTCGGTACGTCAGAAAACACAGGCCCTTCTGCGCCAGTGGTGGCTCCAGATCGGGATCGAGACCGAACTGATCAACCACGACGCAAGCGTCTTCTTCGGCGGCGACCCCAACAGCCCCGATACCTATCAGAAGTTCTACACGGACCTGCAGATGTACACGACCGGTCCCACAATTGACCCGCAGCAGCACCTTTCGAACTGGATCTGTGAACAGATTCCGATGCGGGACAACTCCTGGGGCGGTGGCAATATCTTCCGCGGCTGCAACGCGGAATTCGACGCGCTTTTCGAACAACTGACGCAGACACCGGTCGGCCCGGAGCGTGAAGCGCTGGTGAAGCAGTTGAACGATATTAATGTTCAGAGCTTTTATCAGATTCCCCTGGTCTACCGCGGTGAAGTCTCGGCCCAGCTGAACACCCTCAAGGGCGTTTGGATCAACGGTTGGGACAGCCAGATGTGGAACGTCGGCGACTGGCATCGCTAATCTGAATTAGCAAGGGAGGTGAATCCTCCTCTCCTCCCTTTTCCCTGTCTCCCCATATTCACGCCGTGGGCCAATATCTCGTCCGGCGCCTTCTGACCATCATTCCAACCCTCATCGCGATAAGCTTTGTCATCTTTGCGGTGCTGGATCTCGCGCCCGGAGATCCGACCAGCGCGCTGCCGGAGACCATTCGTCCCGAGATCCGTCAGCAGATACGCAAGGCGATGGGGCTGGATGAGCCCTTTCCGGTCAAGTATGGGCTGTGGATGCGCCAGTTCTTTATCAATGAGCCACTGTCTCTGATCGAGAACGCGTTCGACATTCAGATCGGGGATGGAGAGAAGCGGTTACGGGTGACCTCCTGGGGCAGTCGCGGCGTTCCCGTAATGGATATGATCCTAGAACGTGTACCGCAGACGCTTTGGGTTGTGGGGCTGGCCTATCTCGTCGCGATTGTGATCGCGGTGCCTATCGGTGTCATCTCTGCAATTCGACAGTACTCGATCTTCGATCAGGTAGGGACTTTCATTTCGCTTATCGGCTACTCCATCCCAACATTCTTCACCGGCCTCTTGATGATTCTGCTTTTCAGTGTGAAGCTCAAGTGGTTTCCCATGATCTACGACACGAATCTTCAAATTGTAGATTGGAACAGTTTTGTCGAGCAGTTGAGGCAAAGTGCCATGCCAGTGGCGGTTCTTGGCTTTTTCCAGGCGGCCATCCTGGCCCGCTTTACGCGCTCGTCGATGCTCGACAACATTCCGATGGACTACGTCCGAACGGCGACGGCCAAGGGATTTCGTGAGAGATATGTCGTTATTCGCCACATCTTGCGCAACAGCCTGATCCCTGTTGTCACCCTCATTGCCTTGGGCATCCCCGCAATATTCAGCGGCGCAATCATCACTGAACAGATTTTCCGCGTAAACGGCCTGGGGGCGCTCCTTATCGGCGCGATTCAGTTGAATGATATTCCTTTAGTACAGACGGTCACCTTTATCTTTGCCTGCTTGATCGTCGTTTTCAATCTCATTGCCGATGTCATCTACGGCATTCTCGACCCGCGTATCCGGTACAGCTAGAGTGCAGTGGCAATGTATCACTGGGTTTCCAGGCCAGGCATACTAAACTGCTGGCCGCAGGAGCGAAAATGGCCGTAGGCACGGAAACGGCATCCGCTGATAACCTCGCATCAGAACTCCCGCAACGCCAGCATCGTACCTTGTGGGGGGATGTATGGCTGCGCTTTCGCCGCCATAATCTGGCAAATGTCGGCGTAGTCGTGCTCGTATTGCTTGTAATTGGCGTCCTCGCCGGTCCTCTCATCTACACGGTAGACCCGGAATACAGCTTCATCGTCGATGACATCGATTCGATCAACCAGCCCCCTTCGGTGAAATACCCGATGGGCACAGACGATCTGGGGCGGGACACCTTGGCACGCAACCTATTTGGCGGGCGCATCTCGCTCGCGGTCGGTGTTGTCGCCATGTTCGTCTCCATCACCTTTGGCACGCTGGTCGGCGTTCTGTCCGGCTTTTTCCGCCGGCTGGACAATCCGCTCATGCGCTTCACGGACCTGATGCTGGCTTTACCAAGCCTGCCCTTGCTGCTGGTCATCATCATGCTGTTTCGTGATTCGCTCAAAGCACTGTTGGGCCCGGAACTTGGCATTTTCCTGCTCGTGGTGCTTGTAATCGGCATTTTGGGCTGGATGCCGACGGCCCGTGTCGTGCGCGGATCGGTGTTGTCGATCAAAGAGAAGGAGTTCGTCGAGGCTGCGGTTAGCGTGGGGACGCGCGAGCCTGTGATTCTGTGGCAGCACATCCTACCCAATGTTCTGAGCCCGATTATCGTATCGGCAACGCTGGGGGTGGCCGCTGCGATACTCACCGAGTCTGCACTTTCATTCCTCGGCCTTGGCTTTCCATCCAACGTTCCAACTTGGGGGCGGCTCCTTTTCGAAAACAAAGATTTCATCACCCAGAATCCGTGGCTGGTCATCTGGCCGGGCATGTTCATCTCCCTCACCATTCTCAGCATCAACTTCATCGGCGACGGCCTGCGCGATGCGCTCGATCCCCGACAGCGCCGGTAGAACGCAAGGTTGAAAATGCATAGGGGGTGGCTTGCCCTGGGCGGGCTATGCTCTTCAGGAATCAGAGCAGGCGGCTGACCACCTTGCCCAGCACCAGGTCCAATCCGACCGGCCCGAATGTACGGCTGTCGGATCCGGCCGCGGAGTTGTCGCTGGAAAGAATGAGCAGATTTGTTGGGGATCCGCTTTCGGCGGGGCTCTCGATTACTGCCGCCACCCGTTTAACAATTTGGAGTTCGGTTTGGCGGGGGTGGCGGGCGACGACAATCTCATGCTCTTGCGGCATCTGCCGGCGAAAGGCTCGGGGATCCAGCATCACCACGGCGCCGGACATAAGAGTCGGCGTCATCGAGTCGCCGATCACTCGGAAGAGCCGGCGGCGGCGGATCAGCCACTGCGCCATCTCCCGCCAGCCGCTGCGGGGCACTTCCCCTTCCATTTCCTTCTCCAAAAAGGCGGCCGGTTCCTGTAACGGATCCGGCCGCTGTCTCTCAATTTACGTTTTGATCGGATTGCGCGGGCAATCCGGTTCTGGCGTTCCCAGGATCAGGTAGCTACGTAGTAGGCTACGTCCCGACCCTTGGAAGCCCAGTAGACATTGTGGATATCCTCGATGGCAGCCATTAGATCATTGGCTGCATCAATGTCCACGCCCTGCTTGACAGCCGAGCAAAGCTTGGCAGCTTTCCAGAACTTTTCATGTAGATCCGGGTAAGCGTCCAGGTGCTCCGGCTTGAAGTAATCGGTCCAGAGGATGAGCAACTCCTCCTTGGCCAGGTGTGCCTGCTGTTCCTTGATAGTCACGAAGCGGCCATAGGTGTTGTGATCTGCGGATTCTGCCGGACCGAGGTCGATTATCTTTTGGGTCATCGACAGCGCCGCTTCGGCGGCAATGCGTGCGGAGGCAGGATCGTAAACGCCGCAGGGCCCGTCGCAGTGGGCGCTGACGGTTTCAACCGCGGTTCCGGCAATGAGCTTGGCAATGGCTTCCTGAAACATGTGGAATCCTTTCTTTGTTCGTGGAGATAAGAATTGGTGATTCACCCTGAGTTGGCCTGCAACTCTTGTTCTGCTCGATTGTCATGTTTGACCGCAGTGCGGAAGGCACGTTGCCGGCCGTGGATCATGTCGATAATCAGAACTACTCAAATCACGGTTCAGACAGTTCTCTGTCCTGACAAGCAAGGCAAGTATACCGAAATCAGAGCAATGAGTCAACAAATTGCTGAAAGTTGGCCGCCCTGCGCGTTAAGAGATCGCGGCGGTTGCCATCAGTGCAATAGGGCTCCAATTGGGGCGTGCGTGGCAGAAACTCAGCCACGACACTCGAAGATGTAGTGCCACTCGTTTTCGATCAGAATGCAGTCCACCACGGCATAGCCGGCGGCCAGACAGCTCTCGGCGCCCTGACGAACAAAGAAACGCCAGTCAAAGAGCAGTGTGCCTCCAGCCCTGCGCAAAGCGTCGACGTTGTCGGGTAGAGGAAGCGCGTAAGGGCGGCCATCCGGTTGAGGTGGAGGCGCGTGGGGGACCCGCAGGAGGCCGCCGCCCTGGGTACGGGCGCGTTGCATAGAATCTATGGACCAATCCGTGATCGGAGGTTTGGCGCTGAGGGCAGCTCGGACACGGGGGCTGTCCAGATACCAGTCCACTTGAAAGCGGTCGGTCGGCATACCCGCGTTGAGGCTGTCCGTCATCTCGCCGTAAACGTTGCGGATGTAGGTGGTACTGGTGCCGCCAAGCCGGCTGACATTCAGGCGGCCGTTCACTCTCTGCAGCGGATCAAAGGTCCACGTCACCCAGTCAGTCCAGCCTTGGCGCAGCAACTCCTCCCGTTGCGACAGCTTTAGGCGCAGCCCAATGCCGCGGCCGTGCCATGCGGGTAGGACGCCCATGATATGGCTGCAGAACTTGAGCTTTCGCTCGCCGGCGGCGTCATAGCCAAAGGCGGGCCAGCCGAAGGAAAAGCCGACCATCCCTTCTGTGTCCTCGGCGCCCCGGTCTGCAAATGCGCCCTGCAGCAGACCGCCGCTCTTGGACTGCGTGACCAGCACATGGATCGACATGGTGTCGCCGTGCCCGCCGCCCCAGACAAGGTCCTGGACCACCTGTACGCGGCGACAGTCTTCAACTGATGTCAGGGTGCGGATCTCAATTGAAACGCTCATCTGAATTTCGTCCGACTTTCAATTGAAGCGGAAGGCGGTCGTCCGCCCCCCCGCTCAGCGGCTGCCTCCGATTACTTTCTGTCAAAGCGAGCAACAAGCGTTGCCCCTGGCTGATGGGGCTGAAGATCGACCGGCTGAACGGCCGTAAGACGATACCCCTCTCTATCCAGATCGGACAGCGCCCGCGCCAGGCGCGCCGCCTCTTCGGTAATGAGGGCACAGCGACGGATGCGCATGCGGGTGAGGAGCGAAAACAGCTCTGGTTCGATATGGCCGCCAGGCGGCGCGAGCAAGGCGGCGTCAAATTGGTACCGGCCGCGACGCAGTTTGCGTATTGTGGTCAGCATCTCCCCGTGCCTGGCGTCGGCATTGTCGAACTGTCCCAGATTAACGCGCAAGGCGGCTGCGGACAGCTCAGCCTCTTCGACGGCCACGATTGTGGCGACCCGTTCGGACAGGACGGCGGCGCGGGCGCCGATTCCGGCCCACAGGTCGAGAAGGTGTTCGAAGGTCTTCAGTTCGAGCATGTCGGCTGCCACGACAGCTAGGACTTCAGCTGCCAGCAGGTGGCTGTCTCGAGCGCCGCCGCCAAGCGGAGGATATGCAGTGAGCTGATGCCCCGCCACTTGCAGGCTGTAACTCCAGTCGCCTACGAGCAACTCCAGAGAAGGCTCATCAGCCTCGTGGAGGAAGAAGACGTTCACCGGCAGGTCGAACTCCAGGCTGGGTGGATCATCGTTTTCGCTGTGCAGAATCAGCACGCCCTTGGCTGTTTCGCTCAGAGAATCGGCAGTACCGCCTACAGCGAGCGTCACGCATTGGGCTGCGGGGGACTCGGGTCGAGGTGAAAAGTCATCATATTGGGTTCGCTCTTCCCTGCCACCACCGTCACGCAATCCTGCGAAAAGTTCAGCCAACTGCGGGTGGTGGAGAAGACAGGCGTCAATGGCCACCGGATTATCGTCCTGGCCTTCAAAGGTTAGTTTCTGGGGGTAAGCCCAATCAAATTGCATACGCGTGCGGAAGCCGAAATCGAGCACGGGCGGCGCGCCATCAGACACATCGGCGGCGCCTGTGCCAACTGCTATAACGTCCGACACCAGTCGTTCGGCGATCTGCCGGCTCTTCTCGCGTGTATTGCCTTGGCGTCTTTCGCGGGCCAGGATGTTGACGACTATCTCCCTCTTCAGGGATAGTTGGCGTTCATAGTCGATGTGTTGCCACTGACATCCGGCGCAGCCGGCGCGCCGCCAAGAGGGATTGAGAAGTTGATCTTTAGCGTACGTCACAGGATGCCGGGGGCCGAAGTGAGGACAAGGCGCTTCGACGCGTTCGGGGCTGGCCGTCACGACTCTTCTAAGAATGCCGCGTCGCCAGCGTTTGGCCTCTGCTGCGGTCTCGACTTCGACCGTTTCCCCCGGGACTGCGCCGGGGACGAAAACGGCCCGGCCATCCTCGTCGCGGCCGAAGGCCTCGCCGCTGGCGGCTATTTGGGTCAGTTCGATCGTCAGAATCGACTTCATCGCTGAATTTTACCTGCTGACTGAGAGTCTCGCCAATCTGGGCGTGAAAACGGAGAGGAGTACAGGTTACGCCATTCTGAACGGGTGCATCCCAAAGTGGGGGTGAACAGTCGCATACCTCTGGAGGCACCCAAGCCATGGTCAGTTCCCATTCCAGTTTCCGCCAGAATAAGCGCCGTCTCTGA
>WTGY01000067.1 GCA_011523365.1 Caldilineaceae bacterium | reverse complement strand
TTGTGCGGGGGCTCCGCCCCCGCACAAGGGAGGGCCGAATAGGCCCGACCGCCCAGAACTGCAGTTGTCAGTGGTTAGAGAGGGAGGCGTTCAGAGTTGCGGGGGCGACCGCCCACTGGTGGTCGTCGGGGAGGGCGAGAGCGGAACCGGCCAACGTGCGGGCCTCCTGCGGGGGATACCGTGTCCTGTGCGACTTCCAAGCCGACAGAGGAAAAGGGGCACTCTCGCCTCAACTCCCGCTATACAGATTGTCATGCAAGGCCTTTGCATAGCGGTCGATGTTCCGCTCGCGGCGGCGGCCGCCGCTCTCGTCGAGCATACGGTTGCGCGCAGCCTGCGCCGGTGCACCGGGAACCTGTGTCGCGCCCACGCCCGGCACATCGACACGGTAGGAGGCGGGGGCATCGGCCTGCCGCAGCTTCAGAATACTGTCCGCCAGGGCGGCGGCGGCCTCTTCCCGCTGCTTCAACGCGGTGCTGCCGATCAGATTCTTCACCTGCGTGATGATCCCGAGCAGGTCGTGCGTCGGCTTGGTGCCCGCCCCGATCATCAGCCCCGTAACCAGGATGTCCCACATATCCGGGACCTGGACCAGAAAACCGGGCAGCGCCTGGCCCAGATAGGCCATCAGACGCATGCCGCTGTAGTTGGAGACGACAACGCCGAGGAAAATGCCGGCCAGCAGGCTGGTGCTGCGTTTGAACGCGATATAGCCGGGTGACTTGAGATCGCTGGGCCGCCAGCCCAAAAAGCGCAGCGCGCCCCACTCCAGGTAGTGCCAGCCCAGCTCCATCAGGCGCTCAATCCCCGCCGCCGCCCCCAGCAGCGGGACCATCGCCGGCATCACCGTCGTAATCTCCGTCCCAACCGTCTGCTGCGTCCCTGCGGCCAGCGTCAACTTGGGCAGCGCGCCCGCCAGAAACAGACCGCCGAAAACACCCCAACCCAACCGCCGCACCATTTTCATCCGCATACAAGTCTCTCCTACAGTTCTACAATCCTCAGTCACCGGCCTCCGGTTCCCGGCACAGGCCTGCCCGGCCGCCTTCGCCTGCAGTTCAGGAGGCGGCCGCGTACCGCTCCGCCAGTTCAACCAGCAGCCGCACGCCGTATCCGGTTGCGCCTTTCGGCGTTTCCGCGTTGATCCGGCTGTCGGCCAGCACCATATTGGCGATGTCCAGGTGGGCCCAGGGGTAGCCTTCAGTGAAATGCTCGATAAATTTCGCGCTGCTGCTCACGCCGGACCGCCCGGCGCTGTTCTTGACCTCGGCCATGTCGCTTTTGATCGGCTTTTCGTACTCCGCATCCATCGGGAACGGCCACAGAAGGTCCCCGCTGTGGTCGGCTGCGGCCATCAAGTTTTCTTCCAAGGCGCCGTCGTTGCTGAAGAGACCGGCGCGAATATGGATTCCCAGCGCCGTCCCGATCGCGCCCGTCAGCGTCGCCAGGTCGACGACCGCGACCGGGTCGAAACGGGCGGCGTACGCCAGCGCGTCGGCCAGGATCAGCCGCCCCTCCGCGTCGGTGCTGATGATCTCCGCCGTCTTGCCGGTCATGCCGGTGACGATGTCACCCGGCCGGAAGGCTTCGCCGTCCGGCATATTCTCCACACACGGGGCGATCCCGATCACGCGCCGCGGTACGCCAAGCCGGCCGATCGCTTCCATCGCGCCGATCACGGCGGCCGCGCCGCCCATATCGTCCTTCATCGCCCACATGCCGCCGGTGCGCTTGAGGCTGATGCCGCCGGTGTCGAAGGTGATGCCCTTGCCGACAAAGATCAGCGGCGCTTCCGAACTGCCGGCCGGCGCATGCTCCAAGATGACAAACTGGGCCGGATTCACACTGCCCTGGCTCACAGCCAGCAGAATCCCCATGCCCTCCTCTTCCATCGCAGCCTCGTCCAGCACGGTGCACTCGAGGCCGATGTCGGAGGCCATTGCCCGCGCGCGGGCCGCCATCTCCACCGGCGTCAGGAGGTTGGCCGGCTCGTTGACGAGGTCGCGTGCGCTGCAGACCGCGCGGCCGATCGCCTCGCCCCGGGTTACGCCGCGTGCAACGTCCTCCAGTTTGGCCGCGCTGTACTCCACCACAGAGCAACTCGTCAATCCCGAGTCGTCCTCCTTACGTCCATATCGTTTGGGCCGGTAGCCGGCCAGCAGCGTGCCCAGCGCCACCTCCTGCGCGGCCGCGGCCGCGTCATGACCGGCGATGCCGGCGCCGTGAACGATCGTCGCCATCGATTTGACGCCCTTCAACCCGGCCGCGGCCTGCGCGGCCACGGCCGCGGTTCTGCGGATCTGGCCCAGCCCAAACCCTTCGCTGCTGCCGAGACCGACGATCAGCACCCGCGGCGCGCGCAGTCCGCCGGCGTCAGCCTCTTCATGCCCCGTCGCGCCGCCATTGGCGCGCGCATAGAGGAGCGCGGTCGTCTCGGCCTCGCCGCTGAAATCTCCCTGCGCGATCAGGCGGCTGATCGCGCCGTTGAGCGCACGGTCGATCGCCCCGGTCGCGCCGCCAGGCGCGGTGACCCCCGCGAACAGATTGATGACGATCAGATCCACATCGCTCTCAGCGATATTCCCCTGCTCTACCCGTAGTTCCATGTGCAGTGTCCTGTGGCAAATGTTCAGCGGTCAGTGTTTTGTGGTCAGTGCAGTCACTGGCCTTGGGACACTGTACGCCGGCTGTGGGGAGTTATAGATTCGTGCGCAGTCGCGTCGCCGCGGCCTCCAGAATCGCATCCGTCTTGCAGAAGCAGAAGCGGGCGACATTTTCGGCCAGATGGCTGTGTTCGGGGTTGTAAAATGCGGAGGGCGGGATCGCGGTCACGCCGATCTCTTTCGTCAGCCAGCGGCAGATCTGCACGTCGCGCAGGTCGTCCGTAGGCAGAGGCGGGTCCAGATCGGTCGTATCCACCAGAATAAAGTAGCTGCCGTGGGGCGTCACCGGCGGCAGTCCGACATCGTTCAGGGCCGACAGCAGGATCTCCCGTTTGCCCTGGTACATGACGCTCAGTTCATGCAGGTAGTTGCGCTCCTCCACCTGCTCAAACGCCGCGCCCACCGCTTCCTGCAGGGGCGTTGTCACCGCGAAAGGGATCCACTGATGCGCCATCAGCACAGCGTGCGCCAGCGGTTCCGGCGCAATCGCCCAGCCGATCTTCCAGCCGGTCACGGAGAAGGTCTTGCCCGCGCTGCCCAGCGTAACCGTGCGCTCCCACATGCCCGGCAGCGTCGCAATCCGCACGTGCGGCGTGCCGTCGTAGGTCATCCACTCGTAGACCTCATCGCTCAGCACCAGCAGATCATGCTCCTGCGCGACCTGCGCCAGCGCCAGCAGCTCCTCGCGGCTGTACATCTTGCCCACGGGGTTGAGAGGCGTATTGATAATAATCAGCTTGGTCTTCGCACTGATCGCGGCTTGCAAATCTTCCATATCGATCTGCCAGTCCGCCGCACTGGTGGCGCCGGGCGTGGGCCGCAGGGGGACATAGACCGGAGTTCCGCCCGCCATGATCACCGACGGCGGGTAGCTGTCGTAGAAGGGCTCGATCAGGATCACCTCATCGCCCGGGTCCACCAGCCCCTGCACCGTGGCGTAGATGCCCTCGGTCGCGCCGGTGGTGACAACGATCTCCGTCAGCGCATCCAGCTCGCGATCAAATACGGGGCTGTACACCGCCGCCAGCGCATTCACCAGCCGCGGATGGCCGGCGCTGCGCGCGTACTGATTGTAGCCTGAGGCCAGTGCGGTGCGGGCCGCCTCTATCACAAAATCCGGCGCGGGAAAGTCAGGGAAGCCCTGCCCCAGGTTGATGGCATCGTATTCAAGCGACAGGGCCGAATACTCGGCGAAGACGGTCGTGCCGAAAGACTGTACCCGAACTGCTGCTGGCGTTGACACGGTGGCGCGTTCCTTAAGACAGGTGGTTGAAGGCTCTTGCGACCGCACTGAATGCGCTCCTGCAAAAGCCCGAGTTTGTGGCTGGTGGTTGGTGTAGAATTCCGCTGGCCGCGCAGTACACGACAACTGGCAACCGATTTTTGACAATTACATTGGATGATAGCACAGGGGGGACGGAAAGTCATCTATAATCGCGCGCGGGGTGCATCGCAAAATGTGTGTAAACTTTCGTATACTTCTGACAGCGACGAGACGATGGCCGGTCCGTGATCAACTCTGAGGCAGGAAAGAGCCACCTCTGACAGTTGACATCTGCAGTGGTTCGTGATCAGTGATTAGCGGCCTTTCGTCAGGGATGATACGGGCCGTTCGGAGGCTCAGTTTGGTTGGCGTCTTTCCGCGTCTGTGATACGGTATTGGTTATGTCCGGCGCTGCCATGGAGGCGGGCCGGGTTGTTGAATTTTTGGACTAGTTCGACCGTCGCCACATGTTGGACGCTCCGGCCGAAAGTAGACTGGTCAAGAGGAATGTTCGCACGAAGCCAGGCGTAGACGCTGCCTGAGGCTGGAGCAAAGATGAATACAAAAGAGTCACTTGGCCGTGCCGGCGGCTGGATCGAGGCCGCGCTGGCAGGCTCACTTTCACCCTCTGTGCGCCGGGTCATGCACATCGAGCTTTCGATGTCGCTGGCCTACGGCGTTTTTTATGCCACGATCTTCCCCTTTACGCAGGTTGTCCTGCGTCGTATGGGCGCCACGGTTGATATGCTGGCGATCTATACGGCGCTGCTCTTTGTCGGCTCGGTCTTCACGTCGTTCAGCATCGTGTTGATGCGCCGGCGCCGTACAATCAACATCATTGTCTTCTGCTGGCTGCTGGGGCGTTCGCTCTTCTTGCTGACCGCGTTTGTGACCGGTGCGGTGCAGCTGATGGCGATCGGCGTTGTATTTTGGCTGCTCGAGGAATTTGTGATCCCGGCCTATACGCGGGTCGTTCAGAAGATTTACCCCGAGAGCGGGCGGGGCAAGGTGATGTCGATGGTGCAGATGGGGCGCGTTTCCACCATCCTCCTGGTCACGCCCCTGGCCGGATGGGCGTTGGACCATGTCGGGTACCGGGTCCTGTTTCCGATCGGCGCCCTCTTTGGTATTCTGGCCACCTTCATCTTCACGCGGATCGACCTGGAAGAGGGTGAACTACCGCCGCGCCGGACGAAGGCATTCTCTGATCTCTGGCAGATTGTCCGCAGCGACCGGAACTACGCAGTCTATCTGGTCAGTCACTCGCTGTTCGGGATGGGGGCACTGCTGTGCTGGCCACTTTTCCCGATCGTGCAGGTGGACCGCCTGCAACTCTCGTATTCGGAAATTGGGTTACTGGGCCTGGTGGAGTCGATCACCTGGTTCCTGAGTTATCTGCTTTGGGGGCGGATGATCGATAGACGGGGCGGGCTATTCGTCATTCGCGCCATATGCGCCATCTCGATCGTTACGCCGCTCAACTACTTGTGGGCGCAGAATCTGTGGATGCTGCTGCCGTCGGCGATCGCACGTGGTCTGGGGATGGCGGGCTTTGAGCTGGGGCGGATCAGCGCGGGAATACAGCTGGCGGATCCGGACAGAGTGACGGAGTATGCGGCGATCCAGTCGACTGTGGTTGGGTTGCGGGGCTTGGTGACCCCGTTCGTGACGATTGGACTGTTGCGTCTGGGCGCGCCGCACAGTGCGGTGTTTCTGTTGAGTGCGGTTCTCCTGGTAATGAGTTGGGTCATCTTTGGGCGAGTTGAGGCGCCGACGCCGGGGGACGAGGGGTACCGTGAGCGGCAGCGGCTGCGCTACCGGTGGCCGTTCAGGAGGCGGATTGCGCGGTTGTAGTTGGGGGGATGCAACCTTTCATGTGGACGCTGTCTGAACCAGGTTCTGCAGGATGAAAGGTGATCGGCTTTTCCCTGTAATGAGGGGTGTTGCTCCGCACAGAAGGGGATTGTAGGGGACAACAATGAGGAATGCACACCGCACGCACGGGCTCTTCAACAGCCCCACGCGCTCAGGTCCCTTCTGCCGTATATGCGAATGTCGTTTGCCTAAGGAGCAACCGTTGTGTTATCGTTCTCAGTGCGGCCTGCCCCCGTAGCTCAGTGGATAGAGCATCGGCCTCCGGAGCCGGGAGCACAGGTTCGAATCCTGTCGGGGGTACCATCAGGAGGAGTGAGATTCTCTCGCTCCTCTTTGTTTTTCGCCCTGTCCGTCACCGAAACAGGTCCTTCTCCGCCGGCCGTTGGATCGAACGCGCCGGCGCATCGGCGGCGTCCGGCCGCCTGTAACCGCGCACAATCGCCGCCGGCCGGCCCTCACTGCTCTGGCCCATCACCAGCGTCGCCGCGGCGCACAGTTCATCGATGATGCACTCCTCGCTGGCGACCAGTTCGTATCCGAAAAGGTCCTTCAGCCCGCGCTGGTCCCACAGCGCCGGCAGACCCGCGCAGCCGATGCAGACGCCAACCGTCCCCATTTTCCACGGACGCCCGTGGCTGTCGCTAATCAGCACAGCCACCGCAGCCCCGGTCTCTTCCAGGATGCGGCCGCGCAGCGCCGCCGCGCTGGCGTCGGCGTCCGCCGGCAGCAGCGCCACCGTCTCCTCCTCCTCCGGCGCCACATTCGAATGGTCCAGCCCGGCGTGGGCGCACACCCAGCCGCTGCTCTGCTCGACGATCAGGACCCCCTCCCGCGCGCGAACGACCGCATTACTGTCGTCCAGCACCGCCTGCACGACGCGCGCGTCCTTACCCGTCTCCTCTGCCAGGCGCAGCGCCTGCTCGCCCGGCGTCACATCGGCCAAGCGGACCAGCCGCCCTTCGGCCTTGCTGACGATCTTCTGCGCGAGCACCAGGATATCCCCGGGCTGCAGGGGAAGCCCCGCGGCTTTGGCTGCGCCGGTAATCAGCGCCGCCAGGTCATCGCCCGGCTGCACCAGCGGTATGCCGGGGATCGGATATATCTGAATGCCCTCCTGCTCGGGCGGGCCGTGGGGAAGGTTTCCGTCCATCAGAACCCCAACTCTTCGGTCACGCTGTCGTCGCTCCTGCCAAAGTGCCAGTGCAAAAACGCCTCCAACACGCCGCCGCCCACAGCCAGTGACTTGTCAGAGATGCGGAAAGCGTACTCTGGATCACCACGCGGATCGATATCGCCGATCTTGAGCCCCGGCTGCAGCGTTACACTCTCATGGATCAACCCGCGCAGCACGCCGCTGAAGGGCGCCAGTAGCGGCGTCTCCTCGCCCGAGGCCTGCACGACTGCACCGTATGGCGCCCCCACCTCCAGGCGGTCGCCGATGCGCGCCAGTGCGTGAAGGCGCCCAGCTACAGGCGCGCGCAGCACGCGCGCCGCCGAAACGTCCTCTGCCGGACCGCCATCGTTGCCTTCCCCGGATTCCTGGCCGGTTGGCGGCGTCAAAATCGCGCCCGGCGTGCCCGTATCGGCCTCAGCCCAGCCTTCCCAGATCGCACGCCCCAGGTTGGGGCCGCGGTTCGTTTCGATCACCGCGTGGCAGTCAACGCCGGCCTCAAAACCCGGTCCCAGCGCCGCCACGAACTCCGCACACTCCAGCGTTGTGCCGGTATTGCACTTCGCCACGATCGCGTCGACAACCGCCGACGGCGCCAGCTCGTCGATCGCGTCCATCTCCGGATCGACCAGAACCGGGATCTCCCCCGCATCCAGCACGTCCGGCACATCGGCCGCCAGCGCCCTGCGCGCCGTGACGTCTTCCACCTCGTGCTCTTCGTCGTACACGGCCTGCGCAAAGGCCACCGTCCGCCTCACCGTCAGCGGTTGGGGCAGTTCGGTCATCACCACCGGGATGCCGCAGCGGTGCAGCCGCCAGGCCACACCGGTCGCCAGGTCGCCGGCACCTTTTATCAGCACCAGCAGATCGTCAAATGGGTGTTCGTCTCTCATATCGCAACGATTGTTGACGTACTGTTAAGCCATCAGTAGTATACACAGGGCACTGTAAAGTATACACAGCGCACAGTAAAGGAAAAACTGCGCAGCCTTTTGCAGGGGCGCAAACAGGCCCGCTTCGCAAAAGCCCGCGCACCGAGATTTGATCCGTAGCGGAGCAGAACCGATGACAGTCGTTATCGCGGCTGACCAAACCGGCGCGCTCGAACAGGCCGCCGCCGCAGTGCAGCAGGGCGCCGTCATCGGCGTCCCCACCGATACCGTCTACGGCCTTGTTTGCCTTTATGGCGATGCCGCCGCCATCGACCAGCTGTTTGCAGTCAAGGAGCGCCCAGACCATAAGGCGCTGCCCGTTCTGCTGGGTGACGCAGAGCAGGCAAGCGCAGTAGTGCGCACGGCCGGCGACCCCGCGGCCCAGGCCCTGATCGAACGCTACTGGCCCGGCCCGCTCACGCTCGTACTGCCCGCGCGCAGCCACCTGCCCGCCGCCCTCACCGCCGGGGGAGACACCGTCGGCGTCCGCCTGCCCGCGCACCCGTTCCTGCGCGCGCTCGCCCGTCGCGTCGGCCCCCTCGCCTCCTCCAGCGCCAACCGCAGCGGCCAGTCCCCTTGCGCTACAGCCGCAGCCGTGCTCGACCAGCTCGACGGCCGCATCCCCCTTCTCATCGATGCCGGCCCCGCCCCCCTCGCCCAGTCCAGCACCGTCCTCGACCTCAGCGGACCACAGCCGCAACTGCTGCGAGAGGGCCCGATCGGGCCGGAGGAACTGGCCGCGGCCGGAATACACGCCGGAGTGCTCAGTGAGAAGTGAAACGCGTGACGCGGCGAGTGAAGGACGAGAAACTCTCTCTCCTCACTCCTCTTCACTCTCTCCTCTCCTTATAGGTATCGACGCCTCCCGCAGCCTGCGCACCGAGCCCACCGGCACCGAATTCTATTCCCGCCAGATCATCGGCCACATGCTCGCCGCGCCCAGCGATCGCGTTTCCTTCCGCCTCTATGCGCCCACAACGCCCTCCGCTGAAGCGATACGCGGGGGAGCCCCGCCCCCGCACGACCAAGGCGCGGTCACCGTTCGCACACTGCCCGGCACCCGCCTCTGGACCCACCGCACCCTCGCCTGGGAGCTCTGCCGGCGCCCGCCGCACGTGCTCTTCGTGCCCGCCCACGTCGTCCCCTTCCTGCCGCCGCCCCTTCTCCCGTCCACTGTCGTCACGCTCCACGATGCCGGCTATCGCTACTTCCCCCGCTCTCATACCGCCGTCCAGCGCCTCTACCTTGAGCTCTCCACCCGCTGGAGCGCCGCCGCCGCCGAGCGCATCATCGCCGTCAGCCGTCACACCGCCGGCGACCTGCAGCGCTTCTACGGCGTGCCCGAAGCCAAAATCCGTGTCATCCACGAGGCGCCGGTGCCGCGAACGTCCGCTCCCGACGAGGACGCGGCCACTGCGCCTTCCTACCAGCGTCCAGTCGCGCTCTATGTCGGCACCATCCAGCCCCGCAAAAATCTGCTGCGCCTGATCGACGCTTTCGCACGGCTGGTACAACAGCAGCCCATCGGCTGGGACCTCGTGCTCGTAGGCCGCCGGGGCTGGCTGAGCGAGGAATACGAGAAACATGTCGCCGCCAGCGGACTGACCGGCCGCGTCCACTTTCCCGGCTATCTGTCCGACGCCGCCGTGGCCGCGCTCATGGGCAAGGCCCTTTTCTTCGCCTTCCCATCCCTGTTCGAGGGATTCGGACTACCCGTACTCGAAGCTCAAACCACAGGAGTCGCCGTTATGTGCGCCAAAAATTCTGCCCTGCCCGAAATCGCCGGGGACGCCGCCCTGCTCGTCGATCCCGAGGACGTCGACGAAATCGCCAAGGCCATGCTGCGCCTCAGCCAGGACGAGAACCTGCGCCAGGAGTTGATCGCCAAAGGCTATGAAAACGTCAAACGTTTTTCGTGGGAAAAAGCAGCCCGCGAGACGCTGGCCGTGCTTGAAGAGGCCGCCGCCAAAAAATGAGCTCACCCCGGGAGCAGGGTTGGGCATCAATAAAGATTCTGGGCGTGCGCGTCGACTGCGTCGACTTCCAGCAAACTCTCGACGCAGTCAGCGGCTGGATCGCGCAAGCGCAGGCCGAAGAAAGAGCCAAGAGAAGGGAGAAGACTGAGAACACCGGTCCTTCCGTTGACAACCGTTCTGAAGATGCTATCAGTGGCGGGCAATCTCACTCCTCGCAGCCCACCCGCCAGGTCTGCACCGTCAACCCCGAGTTCATCATGACCGCGCGCCGCCATCCCGCCTTCGGCCAGGTGCTGGAGGCGGCCGATCTCTGTACGCCCGACGGCGTCGGCGTGCTCTGGGCCGCACGCCGTGCCGGTGTACGCCTGAAGGAACGCGTAACCGGCTCCGACGGCATATACCGCCTCTGCGAACGGGCCGCCGCCCAAGGGTGGCGCGTCTTCTTCCTCGGCGCCGCCCCCGGCGTAGCTGAGCGCGCCGCAGCCGAACTGGCCCGTATCTATCCCGGTCTGCCCGTCGCCGGCACATTCGCCGGCTCGCCCGCCGACACCGACTGGCCCCAAATCCGCCAGCTTCTGAACGCGGCGCAGGTCGATCTGCTCTTCGTCGCCTACGGCCATCCCCGCCAGGACATCTGGATTCACCAACATAGAGAGGAGTTGCCGGTCGCCGTCGCCCTCGGCATCGGCGGCGCATTCGACTTCGTCGCCGGCACTGCCCCGCGCGCGCCCCTTTGGCTGCGCCGGCTCGGTCTCGAGTGGCTTTACCGCCTCGCCCGCCAGCCATGGCGCTGGCGCCGTATGGCTGCCTTGCCTCTGTTCGCGCTGCTGGTTCTGCTGGAAAGGGACCGCCGGCGGCCGGCAAACGAATAGCGTCACCCCTGGTGAACGCCCACCACCCGCGGCGAAAAACCCGATCCCCTCAGACTCCTATTCGAAATAATCCGGGTCCCTCCGGACAAGGCCTTCCATTCCAAGCGGGATGTCACCAGTAAACAGGTTGCCGGTGAGATCAAACTCCGTCAGGTCGGGTAGCTTTTCCAGGTCGGGTGGGATCCTACCCGTCAATCGGTTATCGGCCACACACAGACTTGCCAGTTTTGTCAGATTGCACAGTTCAGATGGCAACGACCCTTCCAGCCGGTTGGCAGACAGTTCCAGCACTTCCAGGTCGGTAAGTTCACCCAGTTCGGGCGGGACGGATCCCGAAAGCTCGTTGTTATAGAAACTTAAGAGGTACAATTTGGACAGCTGGCCGAGAGCCGGCGGTATGGGACCCGTCAGTCTGTTGTTTCCAAGGTCCAGCTCGCACAGCTCAGAGAGCCTGCCCAATGTGGGCGGAATCGCCCCTGTCAGGCGGTTGCCGCTGAGACGCAGGACTTCCAGATTCCTGAGTCGGCCTAATGCCGGGGGTATGAGTCCAGTTAGTTGGTTGCCGTCAAGCTCCAACCAGTGCAACTTGGACAGTCTGGCCAGTTCAGCGGGAATCATTCCGGCTAACACCAGCCACGTCAGGTTCAAACCAATTACACGCAGCACTTCCTCCTCTGGGTCGGTTGCGACGCCTGCCCACTCGCTCACCGGCACGCGTTTATCCCAGTTCAACACGCCACTTCTGTCCAGCGTGCCCTTTACCCTCAGGAGGATGTCAAAGTCCCCTGACTGACGGGGATGCGTTCCATTGCGTTGCCCTTGCCCTCTTGTCTGTTCGCTCATGAATGTGCTTGTTCCTGTTGCATCTTCTCTGCCGCGCTCTCGCTCACCGCTGGCCTTACACCGCAACTGTGGAGCGAGGTCCGGCGGTCAGTTGTGGACTGCCGCGTAACGCCGCCTTCCCCAGTTATGGCAAACTGCCTGGCACAGAGGAGTTTCCTTCCGACAGTCGGTTCGCTGCGATGTACAGAATACTGCGTCCCGCAAGCCAGCGCAATCTGTCCGCAGTCGCTTCCCGTCGGCTGGTCGCCCTGGAGTAGAAATGCACCACTCCTGAGATGGCCCCAATCTCAGAGTCGCTCCTATTGTCGAACAGTCTGGTCGATTTCAACAGGAGCCCGGCACGCGAAAAAGGCGCGAAATGGCGAATGCAGTTCTCATATGGCGAGAAGATGCCTGTCATCTGCTTTCCACGCGTATGGCATCGCCGCCACTCACTCCAGCCACGCCGCAATCTGCTCCGCAACCCGCGCCACCGCGCTCGCGCCGTCCTGCTCGCCCGTCAGCACCCGGTTCACCTCAATGAAATAGACCAGCGAAATCTCAGTGTAATACCCGCCGGTCATCGCCGCCGGCCGCGCCACCGCGTGCTCGGCCAGACTCTCCGCGATCTGCGCCGCCGCCGGGATGCGCGCCTTCACATCCTCGTCCTCATACAGCACCGCGATCCCCGGCGGCGTACCGTCCGCCAGCGCCCGCCGCCGCTGCGCCGTCGCGTCGGTCAGACAGCGGGCCGCATGCGCCGCCGCATCCTTGTACCGGCTGTAACGGCTCACCCCGATCTGCTGACCCCCAACTACGCTCGCATGCCGCGCGTCGGCGCCGTCCCCCTTGGGCATACGCGTCACGCCGAACCGGTCGCGGATCGGGCTGTCCTCCGCCTGCCCAAGCCCGTACGCATACGGCCAGTTGCGCATGAAAGCAGCATTGCCGTTCTGGAACTGCCAGCGTGCATCCTCCTCCTGGAAGACCGTCACTGCCTCCGGGCTGATCTCCCCCACCCACGCTGCCGCCCTGTCAAGCGTACCGGCCGCGACGTCGTCCAAAGCCAGCCGCCCCTCCGCATCCACGATCAGGCCGCCTCCCATACTTGCCTGCCACTCCAGCGCATTCACTGTCAGTCCCTCGTACACATTCCCCTGCCACACGTACGCCCAGAACTCCGCATTTTCACCCCGCTCCCCCGCCTGGATCGCCGCCGCCATCACCTCCAGCTCACTCCACGTGTCCGGAGGCCCCCCAAAACCGTACTTCTCCAGCAGGTCCGTCCGGTAGTAAAGCAGGCCGACGTCGCCCATCTGCGGCAGCCCGACCAGCGCCCCGCCCACGCTGTTGTTCTCCAGGTAGATCGGGAAATACTGGCCGCGCTCCTCCGCCGTCAGATGCGGGTTCAGGTCCAGCAAATGCGGCGCCAGCGTCCCCGACCAGACGACGTCGAAATCGATCAGGTCGATGTCGTCCGATTCCGCCGGCAGAAACTGTAGGTAAAGCCCCAACCGGTCCACCGGATTGGCCGGCGCCGGCAGCAGTTCGATCACTATGCCGACCTCCTTGCCGCAGCGCGCAGCGATCTCTCTGTCCACCGGCCGCACAAAGGCCGGCCCCATCCAGCGCAATAGCGGCCTCGGCGGAGTGATCTCCACCGTCTCCTCCGCCATCGCCGCCACGCCGTCATTCCCGCCACAGCCCGCATACAGCAGCCCCGCGCCAGGCAGCAACAGTAAGAAGAGGATGCGGGCGACCCACCTACCGCCTCCCTTCCTGATCATCTGAACCACAGTATAGGTCCTGTAATCGTTCGCAATACACTACTCCAAATACGACTGCATGGGCCGCCCCAAACCGGAATTCGTGTTACCGGCGGCTGATTCCTCCCCAACTACCCCTTGTGGACGAAGGCGCCACTCCCTCCCCACTCCTCTCTGCTCGCTTTTATGGGCGGTCGGCCGCAAGCGGCCTCCCTTGTGCGGGGGGACTCCCCCCCGCAACGCCCCCCATTGGCACTCGCGCCGCACCGAGTGTGTGGCGATGCAACGTTGGCGGCCTGCAGCCAAACACCTATTCCATACGAAGGAAGCAACAAAAAGCTAACGACTGAAAACTAAAAACTCAAAAAAGAAACCACCGCCGCTTCACCCGCCGCCAGCTCCACCTCGGCGCTGAGCGCCAGCTCCGGGCAGTGGACCAAGTATGCGCCCGGTGGAAATGGTCCGAACTCAGCGCGGTAAGCCGGTTCGGCCTCCCCGGACCCGCTTGCGTCCAACTCTTCCATGCCGGCGTCAGCGTCCGTCACGATGATCGTTAATTCAGCCCGACCCGTCCACTGCACCCGGATCATTCCGGGCGTAGCCGCGGCCGTCTGAATGCGCGTCTGCCGGCTCCATCCCTCCTCCGTCTGCCACACCTGGATGCTGAGCCGGTCACCCGCGTCCAGGTGGATCCCCCAGCTGCCGAAACCCTCGGCATAGAGGTCGTAGTCGCCGGCCGGCAGGCCGTCAAATGTAAACTCGCCCGACGGTTCCACCTGCGTCACGTATCTCTGTCCCTGTGCGTCAACCAGCGCCATCTGTCGCACCGCCCGCGATCCGCCCGCCGGCTGTGTCAAACGCGCCGGCGCAGCCGGCGCAACGGGCTGCGTCTGCCCATGCAGCGACGCCGGATCCGGCCGCGCCGGCAGCGAATCCTCCGGCAACACCAGCAGGTCGCACTGGACCTGGTTGCGTCCATCCAGATCAATCGGCAACGGCCAGTTGAGCAGCCGCCTGCCTTTCACATCCACATAGTATCTGCCCGCCGCCAGACCGCTGAAGACATAGCCGCCGGCCTCGTCCGCTTCGGCAAGACGCTCGCCGGGGCCTTCCGCCGGCTCCTCCGCCCGCAGCCGCACCGTGCAGCCCGCTCCGCCTTCCATCGTACCGCTGATCGCCGACTCCTGCGCAGCGGCTCTCTTGTCATCGTAGGAATAGACAAAGAGCACACGCGTCGCCATACCCTGATCAATCGGGACCAGGCACTGCAGTGGCGCCGGCCCACTGTTCGGCAGACCCAGTGCCTCCAGCAGATAGCTGTCGGCCGCCAGCGGCCCCACCACGCAAGAGGCCGTCAGTTCCTGGCTGCGACGCGCCAGCGGCACCACCCGGCTCTTCCCTTCGCTGTCGCTGACGCGCAGGGCCAGCGTGCCGGGATCGTCGTTCGGCAAAAGCTCCACCCCGAACGACAACATGCGCCCCCTCTCCACAGCCCGCTGATCGATCTCGAAACCCCAGCCGTAGGCCGCCGCGTCGCAGACTGCCTCCTGGGCCGGCGCAATATCGATCGCCTCCACACGGCTGCCTGCCGGGGCGGTCACCTCCAGGCTGTACCGGCCCACCGGCAGATTCACGAAACGGTAGACGCCGCTTGTTCTGGCGATCGTTTCGTATGCGAACCCGTCGCTGTGCGTCAGCCGGACCTGCGCGCCGGCACCGCCCCGTACCTTTCCGCTCAATACACCATCCCCTGTTGGCCGCACCCCGTAGCGCGAACCGGGACCGGGGGCCTGAGGATGGCTCTCTTCCCGCCCTACCCGCGCCCTCGGCCGTTTGGGCTCCGCCTTCAGCAGGGAAACGATCGGCAACGTCGACCAGCCGAACGTCTCCGCCACGGGAACCGGACCTGTCGGCAGCGACGCAAGTTCTCTCTCCTCCCCCTTCTCTTCCTGCCCTCCCGCAAGGTGCAGCGAGCTATACCATGCGTTCCGCTCTTCTACCGACCCTGATCCCTGCAGCGCCCCGTGCGCCAGCAGCCAGAAAGCCGTGCAGAAGTAATAGTCCGGCGCCGGCGGTGTGTGGCGGCTCGTCCCCATCATCGCCCTACAGATCTCCAGCGTTTGCGCCGCATGCAGCGTCGGCGTCGTCGCCGGGTAACGCGGGTCCGCGCTCTCATTGATCAAATAGCCGCTGGCCGTCGAAAGGATCGGCAGGCTGCGCCCAATCAGACGCACCACCTCGTCGTTCAAGCGTTCAAACGCCCGCCAGTATACGCCTTGCCTCGACGCCTGATCTTCCGTCGGCACCGCGGCCGCCTCCTCCCTCCAGCTGTCAGGAGCGTTGTCTTCAGGCCCGTCTTCCTGCTCTCCACTATCCGCCGGCTGGCGGCCCCCGTCGTAGACCCCGCTCAACGGCCGGCCCTGCCACGCCTCCGCGGCCAGCGCCGCGTAGAACTCTCGCCCAGTCTGCGCGCCCCCGCTATGGGCCGCGTCACCCGGATAGTGCGGCGGACGGTTGCTCGAATAGTTGTGGATCGCCAGCCAGATCATTTCCTCGAACAGCGCTTCGCCTCCCACGCGCGCGATCTCTTCCGCCAACCGCCACGCCCCCTCCGGCGTCAGCGCCGGGACGGCAGGCAGTCCGCCCCGCTCCAGGATCGCCTCCATGTTAGCCGCCGCCGCCCGCGCCGTCACCGCCAGCGCATCCTCCGGCAGCCTCTCCCGCCCCCAGAAGGCGGCCCCGTCCGGTTCACTTTCGAGTTCAAAGTAGCGCACCCCGGCCTCGACCAGCCTTTCCACCTCCTCTAATTCCCCGGCCGAGAGCCGCCCCGGTCCCGCCGCCACCCGTACAATCTGAACGATCGGCATGATCTGTGCAGCCAGCAGCGCCCGCGACAACTCCAGCGCACCGCGCTGGTCCGCAATCTTGACCCACTTCACACCCAGCTCCATCAGCTCCCGCAGCCAGAACGTCTCCACTATCTCCGGCGTCGCCGCGTTGACGCCGACGCACCAGTGGATGCCGATACCTGTGTCATCTGCAGGGCGGGGATAGTCGTGCAACGCCATAAGCGGTCATTATACAGCCGTTCAAAGTCCATGACTAGCGTTCGCCCCATTCAGGGTGCATCCCAGATTTTTTGCGAGACTCGTCTGACCAGCGTTGAGTCCAGCCTGGTCAATGATTCAACTTTACTTGGGGGACAGTAATTCGGGATATACCCCCCATTCAACCGCGAGCTGCCGCCGACATTCTCCGTTGCGTTTGCACCTGACGGCGTATTGTCTTTCTGCTCTAAAGTGCTGTAAACTAAGCCCGAATTCTGTCCGATCCGGCGATTCGGATGCAATGCTTTTTGTCAAGTCCCGTGTGAACTGCATAATAGGTCGCCAAAATCGACGACTTTGGAGCCTGGCGTACACGCAATGCGCGCACCATGCGTCATAATCGAGTAATCTGCCCGCTTTGCGTCCCGCCCGGACTGCGTGCATGGCCGCGGGGGCCCTCGCAGGCGCCAAATCCCTCCGGCCCCGGATCGCTCACCATGAACCATTGACAAGAGGAAAACCCCATGCAAGAAGTGCAAGACGTCGCCAAACGCATCATTGCCAACGTCGAGCAGGTAATCATTGGCAAGGATCGGGAAGTCCGCATGACCGTGGTCGCCTTGCTATGCGAGGGTCACCTGCTCATCGAAGATGTGCCCGGCGTTGGCAAAACGATGCTGGCGCGCGCCATTGCCCGCACCGTCGGCAGCACCTATCGCCGTATTCAGTTTACTCCCGATATGTTGCCCAGCGATGTCACCGGTGTTAGCGTCTTCAATCAGAAAAATCTCGAATTCGAATTCCGGCCCGGGCCGATCATGGCCCAGATTGTACTGTCCGACGAGATAAACCGCGCCACCCCCAAGACACAGTCCGCTCTTCTCGAAGCGATGGAAGAGCGCCAGGTCACCGTCGACGGCACAACCTATGACATGGCCCGCCCGTTTCTGGTGCTCGCCACCCAGAATCCTATCGAATATGAGGGTACCTTCCCCCTTCCCGAGGCCCAGGTAGACCGCTTCCTGATGCGCATCCGCCTCGGCTACCCTTTGAAGGCGCACGAGGTCAATATCCTCGGCCTGCAGGCCTTGACGCATCCAATCGATAATCTTGAAAGAACCGTCTCTGTCGAGGAGCTCTCAAAGGCCCAGGAGGCCGTGCGCGACATGTATGTCGACGACAGCGTCAAGGAATATATCGTCGACCTCGTCGCCACAACCCGCGACCATCCCGACGTCTACCTTGGCGCCAGCCCTCGTGGCAGTCTGGCCCTCTTCCGCGCCGCCCGCGCCTGGGCCGCAATCGATGGCCGCGAATATGTGCTGCCCGACGATGTCAAACTCCTGGCCGAGGCGACGCTTGCCCACCGGCTAATCGTCAGCCCCTCCGCCCGCATCAAGAATGTGGACGCCGCCCAGGTGATTGAAGACGCGCTCGCCCATACACCTGTACCCGGCAGCCGCGTAAGAGCAGCCTGAACGCTGCCTGCCTTGGTTTTCCTGTTTTCAGTCCATACCCTTCGAACTGTGGTCAACGCACCGCGACAACGGGCGCAATGACACTTGCAACTAAGAACTAGAAACTGAAAACTGCCGTCCATGTCTTCACGCCTTCTTTTCCTTCTCACCGCTCTCGTTGTCGCCTGGGGCTTTGCCCTCAACAGTGGGCGCCCCCTCGCTTTCAACCTCGCCTATCTCCTGAGCGGCATCCTCGCACTCAGCTATATCTGGTCCTGGACCAGCACACGCGCTATCCATATCAATCGAAGTACCCGTGCCCGCCGCAGCCAGGTCGGCCAGCACTTCGAAGAAAGCTTCGAGGTGCGCAACCACGGACGGATCCCCAAACTGTGGCTCGAAGTCCGGGACTTCTCCACCGTCCCCTTCCATGGCGCCAGCCGCGTCGTCAGCCACCTCCAGGGCCGCGCCCACCACCGCTGGCAGGTGCGGACCTACTGCCAGCAGCGCGGCTACTACCGTCTCGGCCCCATGCGTCTCCTCAGCGGTGACCCCCTGGGCCTCTTCTCCATCGACCAGACGCTGAGCCAGACCAGCGACCTCATCGTCTATCCGGCCACCGTCACGCTCTCCGCCTTTCAGCCGCCCGCCGCCGACCTGGCCGGCGGCGAAGCGCTGAACCGCCGCGCCCAATACATCACCACCAACGTCTCCGGCATCCGTGAATACGCCCCCGGCGACAGCTTCAACCGCATCCACTGGCTGTCGACCGCCCGCACCGGGCGCCTCATGACCAGAGAGTTCGAACTGGACCCCTCAGCCGACATCTGGCTTTTTCTCGATCTCCATAGCAACACTGCCCATAGCCTGCCTTGGAGACTGACGCCCCCGGAGGCCGGCGTTTTCGGCCTCAGCGGCCGCAGACGTGACGATGCTCTGCAGCTGGCCCCCAGCACACTCGAGTACGCCGTTACCGCCGCCGCCAGCATCGCTCGCTACTTCCTGCTGCGCAACCGCGCCGTCGGCCTCATCTGGCACGGCAGCCAGCGCTACCTCCTGCAGATCGATCGCGGCGAGCGCCAGATGCGCAAAATGCTGGAAGCCCTCGCCGTCGTCTCCGCCGAGGGCAGCATCACCTTCGACCAGCTCATCGTGACCGAGGGTGTGCGCCTCAATCGCAACGACATGATCCTGGCCATTACCGCAGACCCCGACCCCGCTTGGGTGCGCGCCCTGCGCGAAATCCGCCGCCGCGGCGTCCACAGCGTCGCCGTCGTCATCGACGGCTCCACCTTCGGCGGCCAGGAGTCCTACGCGGAGCTGACCCACGAACTCGCCCTTTCCAACATCCCTGCCTACCAGGTCCAGCGCGGCGACGACATCGGCGCCGTCCTCGGCCGCCCCAACAACGGCGACCAGCGCCCCGAAGTCGCCAGCCTCTAAAACGGAATCAACCCGCCTCTCCAATCCCATACCCACCGTCCACACCAGCACCCACAAAAGACCCCCTACGACCCTCCGTGAATCAAAAGGAGTCGCTCTTCGCGGCCATTCGCGGATAAGCACTTTTCTCATTCATATCGCTGTTCTGACAGAGGTCAACGAGCCCTAGCGGGCGTGCCCGCACCGCGCGCTATGCCGTTGCACAGGAAGTACCGGCCGTGCGCGTTGGTTTGGTCAGGGAAAGGTGTTGTCAGGGCCGGCGTTCCGCCCCGGCCCAAGGCGACCCCGCCGCTGATCATTCACGGATCGTTCTCGTCGCGTGTGTGAGGCAGGAATCAGACGCGCAGTCTGCGCAGGCGTACAGAGTTCAAGACGACCGAGATCGAAGATGCAGTCATCGCGAATGCCGCGAACATGGGGCTGATGAGGATGCCGAAGAAGGGATAGAGCAACCCGGCTGCCACGGGAACGCCAGAAGCGTTGTAGGCCAGGGCAAAGAACAGGTTTTGGCGAATGTTGCGCATGGTCGCACGCGCAAGCCGCCGGGCGCGCACGATTCCGTCGAGGTTGCCTTTGACCAGCGTGATGCCGGCGCTATCGATGGCTACGTCGGCACCCGTACCCATGGCGATTCCGACATCAGCCTGGGCGAGCGCGGGCGCGTCGTTGACTCCGTCGCCCGCCATCGCGACCTTCCGACCATCGGCCTGTAGCTCTCTGATGAGGCGGGCCTTGTCCTCGGGCAGCAAACCTGCGCGCACATCATCGATGCCGACACGGGTCGCCACCGCCTTTGCGGTACGCTCGCTGTCGCCTGTGGCCATGATAATGCGAAAGCCGAGCTGATGGAGAGCCTTGAGAGCGCCGGGGGTGGAATCCTTCACAGGATCGGCGACGCTGACCAGTCCGGCGAACTGTCCATCGAGCATGACGAACATCACCGTTTCGCCGGCGTCGCGGCGGCCGTCGGCAGTTGCGGTCAAGGCCTCGACATCGGTCCCGAGGTCCTGCACCAGCTTCAGGTTGCCGATCATGACAGTCTGGCCGTCGACCGTTCCTTTAACCCCTTTGCCAGTCACGGCTTCAAAGTCAGTCGACGCAGCCAGTGCGACCTCACGCTCCTCAGCCCCCTGAACGATTGCCTTGGCCAGCGGATGCTCGGAACCTTTCTCCAGGGTCGCGGCCAGCTTCAGCACCGTGACAGCGTCGTGGCCGGCTGCTGGCAGGACGGCCACTAGCCGCGGGTTGCCCTCTGTCAACGTGCCGGTCTTGTCGACGATGAGTGTGTCGACCGTCTCGAACCGCTCCAGGGCCTCGGCGTTTTTGATCAGGACCCCTATCTGAGCACCGCGTCCGGTTGCCGTCATGATCGACATTGGGGTCGCAAGACCCAGTGCGCAGGGACAGGCGATGATCAGAACCGCGACGGCCGCGATCAGCGCGTAGGACAGCGGGGGCGCCGGGCCCCAAATTGCCCAGACGATGAACGAGCAGGCTGCGATCAGGATCACAGCCGGCACGAACAAGCCCGCCACCCTGTCAGCGTATTGCTGGATCGGTGCGCGGCTCCGTTGCGCGGATTCCACCATCGCGACGATCTGGTTCAGCACCGTATCGGCACCGACTCGCGTAGCCTCCATGATCAGGCTGCCGGTGCCGTTGATGGTTGCGCCGGTGAGAGAATCGCCCGACGTTTTCCCCACGGGTACCGGCTCGCCCGTAATCATGCTTTCGTCAACAAACGAGCGACCATCGACCACCAGGCCATCGACAGGCACCTTGTCGCCAGGCCGCACGCGGAGTCGGTCACCGGGCTGCACTTCGTCCAGCGGGATCTCTTCCTCCCGCCCGTTGTCGCGGATTACCAGCGCGGTCTTGGCCGCCATGTCGAGGAGAGCGCGGATTGCTTTGCCGGCGCCTTGGCGGGCGCGGAGCTCCATGATCTGACCCAGAAGCACCAGTGTCACGATCACTGCCGCGGCTTCGAAATAGACCCCGACATGGCCCTCCGCGTCGCGGAATCCGTCGGGGAAAATGCCGGGTACCAGCACGGCGACCACGCTGTAAAGCCAGGCGGCGATCACTCCCATCGCAATCAGTGAGAACATGTTGAGCTTCAGCGTGCGAAACGAGGTCCAGCCGCGCGCGAGGAAGGGCAGACCGCACCACAGCACCACCGGCGTGCCTAGCACCAACTCGATCCAGAGCGCTCCGCGTTCACCAAAGGCCGCGCGCACCCCTCCGAGGCCTAGAAACGGCCCCATCGCGAGGACCAGGAGGGGGATCGTCAACACGGCTCCGATCCGGAGCCGCGATGTGAAATCCGCCAACTCAGGGTTCGGTTCCTCCTCGGTCATCGCCGCGGATGCAAGCTCCAAACCCATGCCGCAGATCGGGCAGGAACCGGGCTGTGTCTGGCGCACGCGCGGATGCATCGGGCAGACGTAGACCGCACCTGTATAGCCGGCCGGAACCGACTCATACTGCTCGTCCGCGCTCATGTCACAAATCCTTAATGGCGATGGGCGCCCCCACCCTCAAAATCGCGCCGCAGCGACTGTGTGGGCAATACGAAGTTGTCGTCCCGCGGCGGCCCGCGCTTCCCCCCGCCTCCTGTTAGATTCCGAGAATGTGCCAGCGCAGACAAGGCAGGCGAGGCAGCTCCCTATGCCCAACGTTCACCGCGATGACCATCGAGAGCCCGCTACAGAAATACTGACGGTACATTCCGCCCAGACAGTCCGCACACAGTACACACACAGAACATGGCTGAGTAGTTACCTCGAAACTAAAAGCTGCATCTCTAACAACTCTCCCGAACCACCAGCCGCGTCGCGCCAATATGCGGCGACTCTATGTCCGCTTCGCCGATCTGCTCGTTGATCAGTTGAAAAAGCGTGCGGATCGCCAGTTGCAACTGGCTGTCAATATCCCGGTGAACCGTCGTCAGCGGCGGGCTCGATACGCTGGCATCCGGCAGATCGCCAAAGCCAACCACTGCCAGGTCGTCCGGCACGGAGATCCCCTCCCTGCGCGCGCCACTAAGGATTCCCAACGCCCGCACATCACTCACACAGAAGACCGCCGTCGGGCGTCTTCGCAACTGCCAGATGTTCTGGAAAGACTCGTGGCCGGCCGCAGGCACGCCGCGCGCGTGTACGATCTGCACTGCCGACGGCGGCAGCCCGGCCTCCGCAACCGCCTCCGAAAACCCCCGCACCCTGCGCACGATTGAGGGAATCACCACCCCGTCGCGGCGCGGCGTCATCGTGGCGATCGCAAACTGACGATGTCCTTTCGCCAGTAGATGCTGCGCAGCCGCATACGCGCCGCCGTGGTCGTCGATGTTGAAGGTCGGCGCTTGCAAGTCGTCCGCACTGTCGAGCAGAACGATTGGCCGCAGCGAGCGCTGCACCGCTTCCGTCAATGGGTGGCCGCGGTCGATGCTGAACATCAGAAAACCGTCCGCCGCAATCGAGGCCAGCCACGTAAATGGCGTAACCGCTTCGCTGCCCGGGTCGCGGCCCCACGCCTCGTGCATCGACGCCAGCACGATCCGCTTCTCTTCCCGGTCGCAGGCCGCGCCCACTTCACCCAGAAAGTGGGTGAAGAGAGGATCGTGCAGCATCCAATTCAGGCTGGTCGGCACCAGCAGCCCGATTGCATTCGTGCGGCCCGTCGCCAGCGTGCGCGCCACCGGATGAGGCTGGTAACCCAGCGACTCCGCTGTGTCCAGGATATGTTCCCGCGTCGTGTGGCTCAACTGGTGCGGGGCATTATAAGCGAAGGAAACCGCCGTCGGCGATACGCCCGCATGCCGCGCCACATCGCGCAAGGTAACCCGCTTCTTTTTCCTGCTCAAAACCCCATTCCCCTCTCTCGCTTCCCGTATTCACAGTTTGGTTCTCAGTGAAGTAGCCCTCAGTAAACGGCCGAATGCCATCGTCCGTACGCGTCGAGGGGTTACCAAAAACTAGAAACTGAAAACCAAAAGCTAGAAGCCGGCCTCCGCCAGCGCGCTCCTCTGCAAACGGATCAACTCCTCGATCCCCATCTCCGCCAGCAGCATCATTGCATTGAGCGCGCCCTTGCTGAACGGTTCCCCCTCAGCCGTGCCCTGCGCTTCCACAAACTCGCCGCTGTCCGTCATCACCACGTTGAAATCGACATCGGCGTTCTGGTCCATCTGGTAGTCCAGGTCCAGAAACGCCTTCCCGTTCAAAATACCCACACTCACCGCCGCCACCTGGCGGATCAGCGTGCCCGGCTTCGCCCTCTTCCTGCGCTCCAGCCGCTTGATCGCCAGCGCCAGAGCCACGTAGCCGCCCGTGATCGCCGCCGTGCGCGTCCCCCCGTCCGCCTGGATCACATCGCAGTCGACAACGATCTGGCGCTCGCCCAGCCTGTCCAGGTCGACCGCCGCCCGCAGGCTGCGGCCAATCAGTCGTGTGATTTCCTGCGTCCGTCCCTTCGGGCGCATCGTCTCCCTGTCAACCCGCTGGTGCGTGCTGCGCGGCAGCATCGCATACTCGGCCGTCACCCACCCATGCCGGTGCGAAGACCGGTGCAGCCAGCGCGGCAAACGATCCTCCACCGTCGCATTGCACAGCACCTTCGTGTTCCCCATGCTGATCAGCACCGAGCCTTCCGGGTGCAGAATATAGTCAAGTTCAAACCGTACCGGGCGCAACTCATTCTCCGCCCGCTGTTTCGTAGCCACGACTACGCAGCGCTCCTTTCCCGCGTTTCCGACCCCTGCCGGCAGCGGCCAAAGACGCGTTTACTAAACTGTTTAATTGACCGCGCAATAATACGCCCTAACCCGCTGGGGCGCAAACCGGCCAGAGGGCTGAGGTCGCCCTGTGTCGTTGAGAGTAGCTAGGGTATCGGCGCCCTGATCAGTTGGAGATTGGGAACTTCTACAAAGTGGCTGTCATGAGAGGCCAGAGGACAGTTCAACATGATTGCGGTAGCAGCAATCCAGGCGTCGGCCATGTTCAACTCACGACCGGACGCCCTTCGTTCAGCGCGCAAACGGGCGCACACCTCCACCAGGTCGGTGTCTGGCCAAATGACCTCATATCGTTCAAGATGACTTGTGAGCTCCTGCATCCGCCTTGCGCCCCAACCGCGGCTATGCGCACCGTACCAGGCCTCCTCAAGCGTTTGGAACGAAATGTACTGTCGGTTACCCCGCATGCGTTCAACATAGTAGCGGGCGATGGGATCACGGTTGAATATGTAGGATACGACGCTGGAATCCAGAACTATCGGATCTATTGTTTCCCCCACTGTCGCCCGCGGCCCTCATAAATAGTACGCAGGAACTCATCCACGTCGAAAGGCTCACTGGCCGTGACGACTGTATCGGGGTCGAAGAGCTTCGGGTTGGGATCGTTAAGAATCTCTTCGACTGTCCGTACCTCGGACGAAGTTGGGACTATCTTATCTATGTTGATGACGACCCATTCGTCCTCGTCGCTGATCCAACCCCGCCCATCCACCCTGACGTGTTTGGTTTCCAGCCTGAGCATGTCTTTCCGCAAGGCGGCGTCGAACCGCAAAGGGACTGAATGATCCATAAAAGTATTGAGTCTGGCAGTCCCATTTTTTGGATCAACGTTTTCAAGCCAGCCGCGTATGAGAGCGGATTCTGGCTCCCCCAAATGATCGTATCCGTCGGACGTAGTCATGAAGGTCGACCTCCTGTTACAGGGCGGCCCCACCCGCAAAAGGGCCTCTGTACCATCTTCTTACCTACTCTGGCACCAATTTAGCACGAGAAAGCTGAAATTCGAAAGTGAGATGAAATCTTCTTGTCTGTACTACCTCCCCTCCCGTCCCTCAAACCAAATCCCTGTCAACAATATCATCCAACGTCGGATCACCCGCTTTCGGCAGCTTGACCCGGTCCATACTCATCACCGCGTCGATGATGTTAAGCAAAAACCAGGCATCGGTCTCGCCCATCTTGAACACCTCCGGCTTCGCCCGCGCCGTGTCGCGCATGATGCCCAGCCCGTCCCGGTACGGATCAAACGAAACGATCTTCTCCAACCTGACCCGGAAGCTCTTACTGTTCCCCTTGAAATAGATATGCTTGGTCGTGATCCCCAGAACACCCGAATCGGTATGCTGCATCGAGCTGGTCGCCACCGAGCGGCCGCGAAACGCCCCCGGCCGGATGTAAACGCCCTTTGCCACGCGAAAACTCACGCCCAATGATCCGCCTCGAAACTCCCGCTGCGTCACCTGCTCCAGGTAATCTACGCCGCCGAACAGCCACAGCAGCTCCTCGCTCTTCATCAGGTTGAAAGGCGGCCGCACCTGCCGCCGGTCAAATCGCGGGACCACCCCGTGCTCGCTCAGCGCGTTCAGCAGGTTCATCATCCTGAACAGCGTAAAGTATCCGTTGCCATCCAGATCGCGGGCGCCGAGATTGTACTGCGCACGGTAGCGATTGAGCGCCCGCTTCTCCTCGTTCGACAGGAAATGGTCATCCTTCGCCGTCTCGACCGCCGCGCCCCAACCCCGCGCCAAGGTGGCTGTCATCGCCGCCCCCGACGTGTCAATAAAGGAGGATGCCCCGATCGACCGCACACTGTCGGTCAGCCGGTCGACATCAAACCCGTACAGCGCCGCATCCACACAGACCTTGCGAATGCTCTCCAGCCCTCGTTCATGCGCCTCGGCGCACGCCTTGTGCTCCTTGCGCAGGAAGCCGGCAGACTTTCCGCAGTACCTGCAATCCCCCATCTTTTCCCCCTCGCCGAATAGCACCTCGCTCAGTCCCCGTGACAACGGCCCATCCCGCAACTGCCTGTCCCACCGTCCAGGCCGCGGCTGCGAGGATGATAAACGATCTCACCCCACCGTTCAATTCCTCGCAATGGAAGCGCCGTAGCGACACCCCCGATTGCCCCCCCTTTAGCACGCCGGACGAGCGCCTGTAGCTCCGTTCATCTCCGCGTCGGTTTCCCCGTGTGTTGGCATGCTCGAAGCCCCAGCCGAATGCCCGCGAAGAATGATCTACGATCTGCATACGATCTTTCTACGAAAATGACGGACCACCGCCCCTGCGCGGACGCACACGCGCCGGCTTCCATACCCCATCCCTACGCTCTCCTGTCGCTCCTTCCAGTCCACTACACTGGAAAACCGACCTCATCGCACACGAATCGGCGCTCTGATCTCGCCGCGGTCCTGCAGTATTTTAGTAACCTAAATCGGTCCCTTGGGCTTGACAGCGGCGATTCACCGATCTACGATCAGGATCCCTTTGTCCCCCTGGCGTCGCTGGGAACCGTTCTTATAATTTTTATCGGTTCGACAACTTGGAAAGGCGGCCAAAGCGGTATGACTGCATGCAGCGCGGACAGCGTCATCATCGGCCTGCACGCGCGCACAACCACCGCACAAAGAAGGTCGCCAGAAGAAGCTCCACGTCACTGCGTTTGAGGTGGATGCACGACCCCGATCAACACCCGCCTTAACGCACACCGCGCGCCTCCGGTCCCGTTCTTATCGCCACGGCGCGCCCAATCCCCTGTTTCATTCGAGCGGATAATCTTTCCGCTCCCCAATCATCTGACAATTCAATAACCGGCTGGAAAGCACTGGATTCGCAGCGCGAGCCTTGATTTGTCTTCCTCCGATATCGACGAACGCTCCATCAGCAGTACTGATTGGAATTCTTTAATTTTTTGCCCAATGGCGGGAAAGTTCGTCGACAGGAGAGAGAAAGACGATGCGAATGCGAACCAATCTCTTGATCGTCACAGTTGTCGGGCCGGGCGCACTGTTGATCGCCGCCCTGGCCGTTGTCATCGCGCCCCGGCCGCAGATCGCCTACGCCCAGCAACCTCAACCGTCGGTGCAAATTGATCTGAATTCCTCCCTTGGGAATTTGAGAAGGGGTCAGGGCTTGGCGAAATACACCTTCAGGAATTTCCAAAGCATTACGTGCGACGCGAACGATGGGAACCAGCACTCTACAACGTACGATGACGTCTGTTACCATCGCACTGAGATATATGATCGTGGCACCAATAATCGCAATTCTGAATGTGAACAGGGGGTGGGCGGGAATCGCAGCTTTCAGAAAGGTGACGGAACTGTGAAAGTAATCGACTTCTATTACAACACGCTTCCCATGAGTTGCCCGACAGGGCAACAATATATACTTAAGGTCATCCTGATGGGTTCCAATAGGGTGGAAGTGGCCTCCGCGATCGCCTACTTTGGAGTCGACGTGACGCCAGAGCCGGCACCTATCCTTACATCTACACCGACCCGTACTCCGACCCCAACGCGTAGGCCACAACCACCCC
>WTGY01000103.1 GCA_011523365.1 Caldilineaceae bacterium | reverse complement strand
ACGCGGATGGTGCAAAACGCACCGGCCAAGTCGAACGGGCGGAGGGGGTGGGAGGGGTGGGACAGCGCTACCTATGACCACTGGTTCGGCAGTCCCAGAGAGATGCGCGAGAGTCTTTTGGACGTTGTGTCTAAACCGGCGAGCCGTATGTTGAAGTTCATAACCATCAACGACCATGCCCGGGAACCCGACCTGACGGCGGCCCTGCAGCAGCGGTTTGGCGATTGTGTGCACATGAGCCGCTCTCATCAGTACCTGGTTGAGGGAACGGCGCCAGAGGCCAACAAGGGGCATGGACTTCTGTGGGTGACTGAGCGGCTGGGAATCGACCCGGAACGTGTTCTTGCCATCGGCGACAATGAGAACGATATCCCAATGCTGCGGGCGGCCGGGCTAGCGGTGTGCATGGGCCAGGCGACTGCTGTAGTGCAGGCGGAGGCCGACTGGATGGCGCCGACGCTGGAGGAGGATGGCGCTGCAGTAGCTATTGAACGGTTTGTGCTGTCATAGAAATTAGGATCTTGCAGTCTTACGGTTCGTTGCAGTTCCGTGGGTGCCCATCGCAAGAGAGATCCTATGTCGGGAATTGGTAAACTCCTTCGTTTGCTGCTATACTCTTGGCGAAATTGCGGTGAGATAGCAGACCTAGTGAATTCCCCTCACAAAGAATGACGGCTGCCATCGGGCAATCAGGGCGGGCTCCTCCGCCCAAAAGCACCTACTTGAACACGAGCCGCATGCGTGCGCTCGAACATATTCAGTCAATGACCCTGCGGCCTGAAGCCATTCGTGTTGCCGGATTTGGGTTGCCGCGGTTGAATTTGTCATAGGTGGTTGAAACCCTTTTTTCAGAATCCATAAGGAGAATGCACACCATGCAAGAGAAGCAAAGTGTAAACCGGCGCCAGTTCCTGCGGATGAGTTCTGCCGTGGGCGCGACCGCGTTCCTGGCTGCCTGTGCGGCGCCGGCCGCGCCTGCCGCGGAAGGCGGGGGAGACGGCGAGGCGATGGCTGAGATGATCTCGCTGCGCTACCAGTCGCGAGAGCCGGAGCGGGCTGCAGGCATCGCCGAACTTTGGAAGGAGTTCTACCCACAGTTCCAGGAAGCCAACCCCAACATCGAGGTTGAGTTCCTGCCGGACCCGGGCGGGGCCAACCGCCGTGAAGGCGCTCTGAGCGCGATGGTCGCCGGCAATGCGCCGGATCTGACTGAGTGGTGCTGCTCCAGTTCCACATTCTTCATGCAGAAGGGTGAGACGCTCAGTTTGCAGCCCTATATCGACCGCGATGCTGAGGAAGTAAACCTGGACGACTACTACGAGGCCCAGTTTGATCCGTGGATGTTGGATGGCGACATCCACCTGATGCCCCGCTTCACCGGTACACAGGTGATCTACTACAACAAGGACATGTTCGACGCCAGGGGCATTGAGTACCCTCCTCATGAGTGGGGCGCGTGGAACTGGGAGGATTACACCAACCTTCTGCGTCAGTTTGCCGATGCGGACGCGCAGCCGCAGATTTGGGGGACGTCCAACTACGGTCTGAACGCCAACTGGCTTTCACAGTACTGGATTCGCGGGTTCGGCGCCAACATGGTGGACCAGGAAGATAACACGCATTGCGGTCTGGATTCACCCGAAGCGTATGACGCGCTGACATGGATGCGGAGCATTGTCCACGATGAACCGCTTTTCGCCTACGGTGCTGACATTGGCATGGGTGTTGTCGAACTGTTCCTGGGCCAGCGCATTGCATTGATGGAGATCGGTCCCTGGAATCTGGGCGTGCAGGCAGACGGCGCGACTTTCCGCTGGGACGTTGCCCCGATGCCAGACGGCCCTGCCGGACACACGACACATCAGTCAGTTGATGGCACGATGGTCTGGAAGGGAACCGTGCATCCGGACGAGTCTTGGGAACTGATGAAGTGGCTGACGAGCCCTTTGTACGGCCGCCTGTACATCACCTGGGCGCAGAAGCAGCCTTCACGGAAGAGCTTGCTGCCCGAATATGCGTCGATTATGCGTGCCGCCAATGAGAAGTTCGAAGAAATCGACTTAGATGTGTTCACCAGTTCGGTTGGGCAGGACATAGGCGGGCCAGAAGAGATGTTCGCCGAGGACCTGATTACGAAGAACCAGATCCTGAAGCCTGCCTTCGACCTGGTCATGTTGCTCGGTGAACAGCCGGTTGAACTGATCGTAGATCACGCGGACGTAGCAACCCGGTTTAATCGCGGCGAGATCAACATCGAAGATCTGGGTTCTGAGCTGGATAAGCTCAGTTAGGTTTTCGACTCGAAAGATGTGGGAGGGAACCCTCCCACATCTTTGTCAATCCGACCAACGAAGAAACGGCACTGTCGGGAAGCAGCGGACAGTGGTTGGCACGTCTAAATCTCAGGCTCGACGATTCAATCAACAGGGAAACAGATGGCCAGCATCAGCGAAAGTCAAACACAGAGAGGGCCTTTCTCGCACTTCATGCGGGACGGAAAGCCGATGAAACCGTCGACCCGCGAGGCATGGTACGGGTATCTACTTGCGTCGCCGTGGATCATCGGATTCATAGTCTTTACGGTTGGGCCGATGCTGGCTTCCCTTGTCATAGGCATGTATCGCACCGACTTTCTGACTGAGACTACATTTGTCGGCTTCAGGTGGTATCAGAATGTCCTGAGCGACAGTCTTGTGCGCAAGGCGCTGATAAACACTGCGATTTTCAGTTTTACGGTGGTACCTATCAACACTGCGTTGGCGTTGCTGATTGCGGTGATGCTCAATCAGGGCATTCGTCTGCAGAGCTTTTGGCGCACGGTCTACTACCTTCCGTCCGTCGTGTCCGGTGTCGCGGTTTCACTACTGTGGAAGTGGCTCTACCAGCCTGACATCGGCCTGCTGAACTCGGTCCTGGGCCCGATTTTGCGTCCCTTCGACATCGACCCGCCGCGCTGGATTTTCAGCACGGAGTGGGCGCTGCCGTCACTCATCATTATGGCCTTCTGGGGCGCGGGTGGGGCGATGCTGATCTACCTGGCTGGGTTGCGTGGAATCCCGACCTCACTATACGAAGCCGCTGAGATCGATGGCGCCGGCTCGGTCCGCCGTTTCTTCGCGGTGACGCTGCCGCTGCTCACGCCGACGATTCTCTTCAACGTTGTTCTAAATATCATCGGTTCGTGGCAGGTTTTCACGCAGGCCATGGTCATGACGCGGGGCGGCCCCAACAACGCCACCCTCACAATGGTCCTGCACATCTATAATACGGGCTTCCAGAACTTCTATTTCGGCTACGCGTCGGCCCAGGCCTGGTTCCTATTTGTCATTGTACTTGTTTTCGTCATTCTGGCGCTGCGGAGTGCGTCATCCTGGGTGCATTACGAGCGCGTCTAGGCAGCGAATTCAGTTTTCTTAGAGGCAGGAGCGTCAGGTATGGCAACCACTGTCCAAACGGGAACAGCTGTACACCAGGCCGAGCGGTATGGCCACAGCCGGTTTAGCGAGTCGGTTTATCGCGTTCTCCTATACGGCGCGGTCATTCTGGGAGGCATCGTTTTTGCCATCCCTTTTTATTGGATGATGCGCACTTCGGTGATGCCGACGACCCAGGTCTACCTTTTCCCGCCAGAATGGTGGCCTGAGCGGTTTGAATGGCACCATTTCAAGACGCCGTTTGCCGTCTTTCCTTTTGCCAAGTTCTTTTTGAACAGTGCATTTATTGCCGCTGGCAGCGCGATCGGCGCGGCGCTCTCTTCCTCGGTAGTCGGTTTCAGTTTTGCCCGCCTGCGATTTCCTCTGCGAAATATCATGTTTGTGGTCGTGATTGCGACGATGATCTTGCCCGAGCACGTTCGCGTGGTGCCCACTTATTTGCTTTTTGTCGAACTGGACTGGATCGGCACCTACCGACCCCTGATCATTCCGAACTGGTTTGCGCCGGCCTTCTATGTGTTCCTGATGCGCCAGTTCTTTATGACGATTCCGAGAGAACTGGATGATTCGGCCATGATAGACGGCTGCAATCCGATTGGGCTGTTCTGGCGCATTCATTTGCCATTGAGCTTACCCGCGCTCGGAGTCGTTGTTATCTTTATGGTCACCGCTCAGTGGAACGACTTCCTCTACCCTCTCATCTACATTCAGGGCGTGCCCAACTATACGGTCGCTCTCGGACTGCGGCTGTTTGAAGGACATATGACGAACAATATGCAGGCTCTGATGGCGGCTTCGATTCTCGGTGTATTGCCGACGATCATTCTGTTCTTCTTTGCCCAGCGCCACTTTGTTCAGGGAATCGTCGTCTCGGGTGTCAAGGGTTAATTTGCCAGGCAGTTGCAACCGGCAGCCGCTGCTTCAGTGGCCACAAATGCGTGTTCTCCGCCACAATGTGAGGTACAGCACATTGCGTTCCCAAGATGAATTGAAGCAACTGGACTATCTGTTCGACCTGCAGGGTTATCTCGTTCTGAAAGGCGCGATCTCCAAGGATGACCTTGCGGAAATGAACAGCTGGGTGGACGACCAATGGGCTTACGTCGAAGACCCGCCAATTCTGGGTGAGGCGCAACTGGATGTCAATCCGGATCCTGAGTATTGGATCGGCAATGTCGAGATCCATAGTTACGGCAAGGACGACGGCGTAAACTTTCAGAACATCGTCGAAGGCGGCGCGGTGTTTGAGAGACTGATTGACCACCCGTCCTGGTATCCGCTGGCAGCACGCTACATCAACGAGGTCAACGGCGTCTCGATTCACGAGAACCTGCTCAATGTGCGGGGGCCAGGAGGGTTTCTCTATATCCACTGCGGCGGCCACACGCCCCTCTTCTATCTGACTTTCCGGCAGCACAACACGGGAGCGTGGATGGTAGGGCAGATCAACGTCCTGATGGCCCTCGAGGATATCGGCCCGGGAGACGGCCCGACCGTCCTAGTGCCGGGCAGCCACAAATCGACCGAGGTACATCCGCGGTTGGAGGTGGATGGCAAAGGTATTGTTGCTGCCAGCCATGAACGGGAGGCCGCGGGCACCGCACTGGGCATGAAGGAGATTTACCTGGAGGCCGGCGACGCCGTCTTCTTCACCGACGCCATCACCCATGGTTCCGCCGAGCGCACCAATCCGGGGTTCCGACGCTCGGTCATTTTCCGCTATTCGCCCCGCTACTTGCGCACCCGTTTCAACTACCAGTTGTCGCCTGAACTTGCCGCCCGTCTTACACAGGAGCGCCGTCAGATTCTGGAGCCGGTAGCGCCGCGCGGCAGAATGCTGGCGCCGGTGGGCAGTGTCTAGCGGCCTTGGCGCTGTAAGCTGCAGTGCCCGGCAGTTCGCGAAATGGATATCCTTTATATTCATCCGGCCAAACAGGAAGTTGAAGCCCGCTACGACAGGTTTCGCTCCTGTCCGCCCTATCCGTTCATCCCGGTGGGCGTGGTCGGGTTTGTCAACATGTTGCGGGCCGATGGCTACAAAGTCCAAGGCCTGAACCTTCCAGTTGAATTGCTGCAGCGCCCCACGTTCAATCTGCGCCAGTGGCTGCGGAGCCAGCGGGTTCCGCCGAAACTCGTTCTTATCGATCTTCACTGGTACGAGCACTCCTTCGGCGCCCTTGCCGTTGCCCAAGCCGTCAAAGAGACTCTGACAGAGGCGGTCGTCGTGATCGGCGGTCTGACGACTTCGTATTACGGCGAAGAGATTTTGACGGACTTTGCCTACGTTGACTACGCGATACGGGGCGATGCGGAGGAGCCGCTGCGGCAGCTGGCGGCGCAGGTGGTGGGCAAGGGATCGTCGCAGGTCGACGATATACCGAATCTGATTCGCCGGCCTGGAAACGGGCGGAAACCTGCGCAGAATCTCGGATTCTATTTTGCGGACCCGGCTACGTTGGACAGCCTCGATTTTGTATCGATGGACTGGCTTTCCAATGAGCGCGCCTATGCCGCGCTTCAGTACTCGGGCGCCGGACTTATGACGCTGCGCAAGCCGAGGCTGCTCAGCCACTGGCTCACGGTTGGGCGGGGATGCGTCTTTGACTGCATTTACTGCGGAGGCGGAAAGGAGTCGCACAGCGAACTTGCCGGCCGCAACGGCTACGTGATGCGGTCGCCGGAGGGGGTGGTGGAGGACGTGGCCCGCCTGGCAAAGGAGGGTTTCCAGCAGGTCAATCTTTCGCTGGACATCGCCACGTATCCGGCGAAGTGGTGGCGCTCATTTTTCGAGCAGCTGCGGGACCGGGAAGTTCGAATCGGCATTTACAATGAGTTCTTCCAGCTTCCCTCGAATGACTTTATCGACGAGATGTGCGGTACGGCCGACCTTGAACACACGGAGGTCGCCATATCGCCGCTGTCAGGCGATGAGGAGGTGCGGCGGAGGAACGGGAAGTTCTATACGAATGAGCGCTTTCTGCGTATGCTGGATACGTTGAAAAAGCATAGAGTGCCGATCTTCATCTATTTCAGTTTGAATCTGCCGGGCGAGACGCCTCAGACCTTCAAGAAAACGCTTCGACTGGCCGACCAGATAGGCCAGAGCTATCCGCATGATCTGTTGCGCATGCTCAATCCCTGTCACACGCTCGACCCGATGTCGCCGATGAGCCGCCAGCCAGACAACTTTGGCATGAACGTTCAGTTCACTACATTCCGGGACTATTACGACTACTGCAAGGGGACCGGGTGGGAGCCGAGGAGAGTGGTGAGAGGCCAGCACAGGGGATTCGAGATGGCAAGCCGGCCGACGCGCATCGTTGAACAGATGGCGCAGATTTGGGACGTCTTTGCGCAGGCGCAGCAGTTTCGGTGCTTCCCGGTGCCGCGGGGGTGGTGAGTTTTGGTCTGGTGAAGGCAGGGAAAGGGCGACCCAGGCTGGTTACGATTCTAATCCGTACTGCGTAATTGGGATTGCGTAGGGACAGGCAGGACTGTCGCACTTGGATGGCGTTGCCCGGGCGAGACGTCAAAGCATCATCCGGGACTTGCTTCAGATTACAATTGGGTAAGTATACAGAGTTGCCGAGCAGCGCCGAACAAGAGAGAAAGAACCGATTTTTTTGAACTTGGATTCGACTGACCGGTCAGTTTAGAAGGCTGACAACTGGTGAATGCGATGACAGAGAAGACCGTTCGAAGTCCTGAATCGACCAGGGAGCGCATTCTGGACGCGGCATTGAGCGTTTTCAGCAACAAGGGATACCATGATGCCCGCCTGGACGAGATTGTGGAGGAGTCGGACACGTCAAAGGGCTCGATCTATTTCCACTTCCCCAATAAGGAGCGGCTCTTTCTGGCGCTGGTAGAGAAGTTTGCCGACCTGGTTGAACGGCGGGTTACGGAGGCGATTGCGCAGCAGACGAGCCCGATGGCCAAGGTTGAAGCGGCGCTAGAAGCTTGCCTAGAGGCCTTTGGCCGTTACCGGCGGCCGGCGAAGGTGATGCTGGTTCAGGCCACCGGACTGGGGACGGTATTTGAGGAGAAACGGCTTGAGATCAACGAGCGATTCGCGCGGCTAATACGTATCTACTTAGATGAGGCGGTCGGCGCCGGTGAGATCGAGGCGGTGGACACCGATGTTATCGCCTATGCATGGCTGGGAAGCATCTACCATCTGACGATTCGCTGGGTATACAGTGGAGAACCAGAGCCGGCGCGAATTGTCAACACTTTGGTGCCGATGCTGCTGCGGAGTGTGAACTACAAGAAGGACTGAACAGACTTTCGGGCGGAATCGGCCTGACGTCACCCGGGAGCAAGACGAGGGGCTGAGGCTGGGTTGAGATAGGATGGCATTACAGGAACGCGAAAAGAATGCACCAAGCGAGAGCGAACCTGAATCCGACGGGGATGCCCACTGGTTGGAGGGCGAAGGCGGGGGATTCGGGGACGAGTACAGTGCGGTGCGCCACGGGCGCCTTGTGAGCGCGAGTCGTCCTGTCGCCGACCTGAGGTTTGAGCGTTTTCTACGGGCGGCAATAGGACAAGAGCGTTTCTTTTGGCGCGACGGAAGGGAGGGGATCACTTTTGCCGGGACTGGTGTAGCCGCCAATCTGATTGGATACGGCGGGAGCCGGTTTGCTGCCATTCAGCGACAGGCGAGAGAACTCTTTTCTTTTGCCGAAACTCGTCCAACGCCGCCCGATCAGCATGCAGTCAAACCGGAGCTGGCGCGTCCACGGCTTTTCGGCGGATTCGCCTTTCGGGAGGACTTTGTGCCGGACCTGACGTGGACGGGCTTCCATCCTGGGCATTTTATCTTGCCTCACTACCAGTTCGTGGAGCAGGACGGCCAGGGCTGGCTAACGATCAACGCGTTGTTGCCGCCCGACGAGGACGCGACGGTCATATTCCCTCTCCTGGCAGAGGCTTTGGATGCCCAAGTTGAGTTGCTGTTGAGGGGCGAAAAGGGTCTCCCGAAACAGGGCGTCGAAGGGCCAGATTGGGACGGGGAGGGGGCAGGACTGAAGATCGATTACCCGCTGCATTACGACGAATGGGCGCGCATAATTGAAAAGGCCAGGAGGACTTTCGATTCGTCTGCGCTGCAGAAGGTCGTACTTTCGCGGATAGCGCAGCTGCAGGCACGAGACCCAATTCGTATCAGCGAAATGTTGACATATCTTTGCGCCGAATATCCGGATTGTTACAGTTTTCTGTTTGAGCCGCAGCCGGGGCATGCCTTCCTCGGGGCGACGCCTGAACTCCTGGTACGCGTGAAAGGAGTGGAGTTGGAGACGATGGGGCTGGCGGGATCGATTCAACGGGGCAAGACAGCGGCTGAGGACGCGGAATTGGCGGCGGCGTTGCTGGCTTCTGCGAAGGACCGTCACGAGCACGCGCTGGTCGTGAACGCACTGCAAGATATCCTGCAGCCTATTTGCGGCGAGCTTGCAATGTCGGCCGAGCCGACTGTGCTGCCACTTAGCAACATTCAGCATCTGTACACGCCGGTGGAGGCCAGACTGAGAACGGAAATGGGCGTGCTGCCGTTGGTGGAGGCTCTGCACCCAACACCGGCCATGGGTGGAACGCCGCGCGAACTGGGGATGGCGTTTATCCGGGCGAATGAACCGACGCTACGGGGTTGGTATGCGGCGCCTGTTGGGTGGATTGACAGCAATATGGAAGGCGCATTTGCCGTGGCCATTCGTTCGGGGGTCGTGCAGAAGGAGCGTGCCTGGGCCTATGCGGGGGCAGGTATTGTTGCCGACTCGGTTCCGCGGGCGGAGTGGGAAGAGACGAAATGGAAGTTCCAGCCGATCGTCCGGTCGGCGGGAGGCAGGCAGCCGGTATGAGCGCTGAAGGGGGCGGTCCGAACCCGAATTTTACGTTCTCCGAGGCGATGGTGTCCGGGCTGGCCGAAGCAGGGCTGGAGGCGGTCTGCATTGCGCCGGGTTCCCGCTCGACACCGCTGGCGCTGGCCTTCGACGCCCATCCCTGCATCGAGTGTTTCATACATCTGGACGAACGCTGCGCGAGCTTCTTTGCGCTGGGCATGGCCCAGGCCAGCGGGCGGCCGGTGGCGCTGGTGTGCACGTCGGGCACGGCGGCGCTGGAGTTTCACGCGGCGGTGGTTGAGGCGATGATGGCGGGTGTGCCGATGCTGGTGCTGACCGCGGACAGGCCGCCTGAACTTCGTCATAGCGGAGCCAACCAGACAATCGACCAGGTCAAGATGTACGGTGATCATGTCCTGTGGGCGGTGGATGCCGCGTTGCCGGAAAGTAACGCGCCGGAGGTCGCGCTTAGAAACTTGCGCACGCTGGCGGCCAGATCCTATGCCGCCGCGGACGGGCTTCGCAAAGGGCCGGTGCACGTCAACTTTCCATTTCGAAAGCCACTGGAGCCGGAGGGTCCGTACAGACCCCGATTTGACCAGGGACAGAGCAGTTCCATCGGGCGGGGCGTGCTTGTCCCGACTTCCGAGCAAGTTGAAGAGCTGGTCGCGCTCGTTTCCGCTCACGAACGGGGTTGGATCGTTTGCGGGCCGTGGCCTGGCCGGCCGCCCTGCAGGCTGGTCGAAGCGATCGCTGAACTGGGCCTGAGCGCAGGGTATCCCGTCTTTGCTGATCCGTTGTCAGGACTTCGTTTTGGACCGCATACGGGGTGGTCGCCTATCATAGGAAGCTATGAGGGCTTTCTCCAGCACGGGACTGGATTTCATGCCCCTGAGGTTGTGATTCGATTCGGCGCGATGCCGACGTCGAAGTACCTCAGCGAATATCTGGCGCGTGCCGAGCGGATCTATCAGGTTCACGTGCGCAGCGACGGCGTATGGGCGGACGACAGTCACCGCGTTAGCTGCTACCTGCAAGTGGACGAAGCCGAGCTCTGCAGGCAGGTGGCGAAACGATGTCGGCGAGAGATTGGCAGTTGGGGCGTCTCTGTTTTGGCGGCGGACGAACGCTGCCGACACCGCCAAGACAGGTTTTTGCGGGGGAACTGGTTCGACGTTTCTGCGGTCGCTGCCGCGATATCGGCCCTGCCGGATGGCGGCAGCCTATTCCTGGGCAACAGCCTGCCTGTGCGCCATGTGGACCAGTTCGCCCGGCCCGACAGTAGGAGAATTCACGTTTACGGCAACAGGGGAGCAAGTGGTATAGATGGCGTTGTATCGAGTGCCCTTGGCGTGGCCGCAGCCGATCCGGGCAGACCGATGCTGCTGATCGTTGGGGACGTCAGCTTTTACCATGACATGAATGGGTTACTTGCGGCGCACAGACACGGCCTTGGCAACGTTACAATCTTGTTGCTGAATAACGGAGGCGGGGGCGTCTTCCGCCGACTTCCTGTTGCCGAGGACACTGCCCGGTTTGAGGCGCTGTTTCTCACGCCATCAGGCCTCGATTTCGCGCCGGCGGCGGCGATGTACGGTTTAGACTATGGATGCATTCACGACCAAGACAGAGTTGCCCTGAAAGAGGCGCTGTGCGCGTCGTTTCATGGCGATAGGCCGACGATCATCGAGGTGCGCACCGATGGCGCGAAAGATGAACGTCTGCGGCGAGAATTGATCCATTCTTTGATAGAAATTCAGGAGGATATTTCGTGACGATCCCGCAGAGTGCAGACTGGCAGGAAGTCGCCAAATACAGCGATATCACCTTTCACAAAGCGGACGGCATGGCGCGCATCGCCTTCGACCGGCCTGAGAAGCGCAACGCGTTCCGGCCCGAGACAATCGATCAGATGACGGAGGCGTTCAGAGACGTTTGGGCTGACGACCAGATTGGCGTTGTTCTGCTGACGGGCAACGGTCCTTCGCCCAAGGACGGCGTCCACGCGTTCTGTGCGGGGGGCGACCAGCATATCCGCGGGCACGCCGGGTATCTGAATGAACAGGGGGAGGCGCGGCTGAATGTGCTGGAAATGCAGCGCATCATGCGGAATATGCCCAAGCCGATAATTGCGCTGGTCAACGGTTTCGCCATTGGGGGCGGGCATGTGCTGCACGTGATCTGCGACCTTTCGCTGGCTTCGGAAAATGCGGTATTCGGTCAGACGGGTCCGATAGTGGGCAGTTTCGACGGCGGACTTGGCGCGTCGTACCTGGCGTCCATTGTCGGTCAGAAGAAGGCGCGGGAGATCTGGTACCTGTGCCGCAAATATTCTGCTCAGGAAGCGTTGGAGATGGGGTTGGTGAACAAGGTGCTGCCGACAGTGGAAGCGCTGGAGGAGGAGGGCGTGGACTGGGCGCAGGAGATTCTGCGCAAGTCACCGATCGCGATTCGCTTTCTCAAGGCAGGTTTCAACGCCGATCTGGATGGACAGACGGGTTTGCAGGTCCTTGCGGGCGACGCCACGATGCTATTCTATATGACGGATGAGGGCAAGGAAGGGAGGGACGCTTTCAACGAGAAACGCAGGCCGGACTTTCGTCAGTTCCCCTGGAGGCCGTGAGGCGGTCAAGGCGAGCACAAGGAGTCGCAGACGTCTGTCTGACCTGGAATTCGCGATCCCGTCATGTTGTCAGTCCACGAGGTCATTCACAAGGGGTGCCCTTACGGTGGGATGGCTGGTTGGAAGGAAATGTCAGCGAGACCTGATAATGTACTCCCTCGACAGAGCGGAATGAATTTCAAATGCTTTCAATGATGAAAGACTGGTTGCACTGGCGTGCACTGGCTACTCCTGGCAAAGAGGCCGCATTTTTTGAAGGGCGATCGGTCAGTTACGGTGAATTGGACCGCCTGGCCGATGGTCAAGCCGCCGGACTCGCTGCGAAGGGTGTACAGGCAGGCGACAGGGTGGCGGCGTTGATGGCAAACAGTGTGGAAGCGATCGCACTTATCCATGCTGTCGCCCGTATTGGGGCAATACTCGTGCCGCTGAACACGCGGCTTACGGCCGTGGAGATTGCGCGGCAGTTGGGCCTGGTTGAGCCGGCGCTTCTGGTGGTTGGCGACGGACTGGGCGGCGATGTCGGAGGAAGCAAGGTTCAGGGGCCGGCCTCGATTGCAGAGATTCAGTCACTCGTGGAAGAGCCTCTGCTTACCGTGTCGCTGACAGGGCTGGCGGAGGTCGAATCATCAGACAGAAGTGACGCGGACAGGAAGCTGCAGGAGGCGCTTCGACCAGAAGAGCAGGTTCAGTCGATTGTCTTCACCTCGGGCTCGACCGGGACACCCAAGGGTGTGCAACTCAGTTTTGCCAACCATTTTTGGAGCGCCACCGCCTCTGCATTCCGTCTGGGCGTTGGTCCGACAGACCGCTGGCTGAGTTGCATGCCGCTCTATCACGTGAGCGGCATGGCCGTCGTGTTTCGTTCCTGTCTCTACGGCACGGCGATTGTGCTTCAACGTCGTTTCGAACTGGAAGAGTTTCAACGCAGCCTGCGAGAGGATGGGGTAACGCAGACGTCGCTGGTGCCTACGTTACTCCACCGGTTGCTGCACAGTTCTCCGGCGACGGAGTGGCCGCAGAGCCTGAGAACGGTTCTGATTGGCGGCGCGGCTGTTACGACTGAGCTTATGCAGACAGCCCTAAACGCATGGGTGCCTGTTACCCCGTCATACGGTCTGACTGAAACTGCGACGCAGGCGGCTACAGCTTTGCCGGCGGATGTACGACGAAAGCCGGGAAGCGTTGGGCGGCCACTGTTGTTTACGGAGCTGTGCATCGCAGATGTGGATGGGAGTCCTCTTGCTCAGGGCGAGATAGGGGAGATTCTGGTGCGCGGCCCGCAAGTGACCACGGCTTACTACCGCAATCCAGATGCGACTGCGTCAGCTCTGAGAGAGGGCTGGTTATATACCGGCGACATGGGCCGTCTTGATGTCGACGGCGACCTGTATGTCCTGCAGCGGCGGACAGACCTGATCGTAAGCGGCGGGGAGAACATCTATCCGGTCGAAGTGGAAGCGGTGATGCGGGAACATCCGGCGGTGGCCGACGTCTGCGTGGTGGGGTTGCCGGATGAGGAATGGGGACAGCGTTGTGCGGCTGCGGTGCAGCTGCATGTCGGGGAGAGCGTGTCCCGCGAGGCGCTCCTGGCCTTCAGCCGGGGGCGTCTGGCCGGTTACAAGCAGCCTTCAGCCAAACATATCCGCATCGTGGATGCTCTGCCAGAGACCGCTTCGGGCAAGGTCGCACGGCGGGCGGTCAGGGCAATGTTTGAGATTTCGATTCAAAGCCAAAGGAGTGCAGTCAATGATCACCCAGGACCAGATTGACTTTTTCAATGAGAATGGATATCTGCGATACGGTCGCGTGTTGGAAATGGCAGAAGTTGAGGCGTTGCGGGCGGGTTTAGACAATGTAATCGGCATTGAACAGGCTGGCGGCGATGACTCTGAAATAGAGTTCAAGTTCGGGCACCGGCGAGGCGCGTCGATGGGGGGCGACGCGGCGGAGCAGCAGAAGCGCGTGATCGTTCAGTATGTGAACATGTTCAAGCGGGAGCCAATCTACGAGCGCCTACTCCACCACCCCGTGATATCGGGTGTGGCCTGCGCACTATTGAACACGCCGCGAGTGCGGCTGTGGCACGATCAGATCATCTCCAAGCCGCCGGAGGAGAACGGTCATTTTCGCTTTCATCAGGACTTCTATTTGTGGCCGTTGAGAGAGCCGAGGATCGTAACTTGCTGGCTTGCTCTAGACGACGCAACGCCTGAGAACGGTTGCATGCACGTGGTGCCAGGGAGCCACAGGGACCCGCGGTTCGGCCTGGAGTCCTACGCAGCCGAACTGGCGGCGCGGGCTGAGGCCGAGGCAGAAGGACGTGAAATTGAGGAGACCGATAGGCAGAAGATGGCCTACGAACCCGCGTCCATCGGGAAGCCGGTCGAGCTGCAGGCGGGTGAATGCATGTTCCACCACTGCCTCAACTTTCACGCCACGCCTGCCAATGTGACCACCCGGCAGCGCCGCGCCCATGTCATGATATTCATGGCGGAGGGGGTCAGGGTCAAACTGGACCAGGCATCGGGCCATCCCTTGATTCCAAACTTCACTGTAGGAGACGGTGAGGAACTGGTAGGCGAAGGGTTTCCGCTTTCGGAGCCGGAGAGCGGCCGATGGGGGTGACATTCATGCGGGCGGCACGGGCCGTACCAAATAGCCGCTCCTTCTGCGTTGCCGGGCAGTCAGGTTGCAGGACAATCTGAGTGTCTCTGCCTGCGAACCTGGATCAATCTTATCATTTGCACAGTTGGGGCAGCAAAGGGGCTCCTCCTGTTCTGCTCCTGCACGGATTCACTGGGCATGGAGGAAGCTGGGCCGGACTTGGGCAGAGGTTTGCGGCGGCTGGATACAGTGTACTGGCGCCGGACCTGCTCGGACACGGTCGTTCGGCCCACCCCAGTGATGCGACCCGCTACGGGATGGCCCACGCCGCCGCGGACCTGAATGCACTACTGGATGAATCGTCAATTGAGGCCGTCCATCTGCTGGGCTATTCGATGGGTGGGCGGCTTGGGCTTTTCTTCGCACTCAGCCGCCCGGAACGAGTTCGGACACTGAGCCTGGTGAGCGCGTCGCCAGGTATCGCGTCGACTACGGAACGGGATGAACGACGCGCCAGGGACGATGCGCTGGCCGACCAGATCGAACGGGACGGTATTGCGGCATTTGTGGACCATTGGGAGTCTCTGCCTATGTGGGCGAGCCAGCGGCGGAATCTCTCTTCAGAGCAGCGCCAGCAGTTGCGATCGCAGCGTATGCAGAACCTTCCTGACGGACTCGCAAACAGCCTGAGGGGAATGGGAACGGGCAAACAGCCTGCTCTTCACGAGAAACTGCAGACGTTGTCGATGCCTACTCTGCTCATCGCTGGAGCCGAGGACGAGAAGTTCGCCGGCGTCAGCCGTCAGATGGAGCGAAGAATTCCGCGGGCGCGTCTGGTCATCTTCCCTATGGCCGGTCATGCGGTCCAACTAGAGAGGCCGCGGGCCTTTGTGCGGACAGTGCTTGAGTTTTGGCAATCATCTGAGGTTTCGCGCCCAAAGGCGAGCAAGATATAGCGGTAACGCAGTTGACCATCCACTGTCCGGCGCGCCAGATTGAGAATTGGCGCTGGGCAGGGATATAATTGCTTGGCATTGTGAGCAGAGACGCCGACGTGCTGATGACAGGCTCACACCGACGGATGATATATGGACCGAAAACGGCTGGGCGTTCAGTTTCTCTGGTCGCTGCTGCTGGCTTTGCTGGTTTACATCGGGCTGATCGTATACGGAGACTGGCGTCAGCTGTCTGCGCTGCTGGCCGACTTTCCTTGGGTGTGGCTGCCGCCGACGCTCGGGTTGACGCTCGTGAATTTCGGCGTACGGCTGCTGAAGTGGCACTGGTATCTGCGCTTGATCCGGACGCCGATCAGCTTCGGCGAGAGCGCCCGCATCTACGGCATCAGCTTCCTGATGATGATGACGCCGGGGAAGGTGGGCGAATTTGTGCGGGCGATCATGGTACGCAACGTAAGCGGTGCGCCATTTTCGGTCGTCGCTCCGGTCGTGCTGGCAGAGCGGATGACAGATGGGCTAGCGATGATTTTGCTGGCCGGGCTGGGTCTGCTGGCGATTGACGATGGGAGGATCAGGTTGGCGGCGGTGACGGCGCTGCTGGTGATAGCGGCCATCATCATCGCAATACAGGTGAGGCCCCTGGCGTTGTGGTGCCTGGCGCTGGGTCACCGATTGCCGCTGGTGAATCGTTTTGCCGACAAACTGGCGGCGTTTTACGAGAGCAGCTACTTTCTTTTGCGGCCAAAATATCTCATTGCTTCGGTCCTGATCGGGGTGGTCAGCTGGGCAAGCCAAGGGGTAGGGTTCTACCTGATATTGCTTGGCTTTGGGGTGGAGGCGGGTGTCAATTCCATGTTGACGGCAGTCTCGGCCTTCAACATGAGCACGGTCGTGGGCGCGGTGGTGGCGACGCCGGGGGGCCTGGGGGGCGTGGAGAGTTCGTTAGCGGCCCTCAGTATTCAGTTATTGGACCTGTCGAGACCGGCGGCTGCGGCTGCAGCGCTCGTCATTCGGATTGCGACGCTATGGTTCGGTGTTGCCATCGGCCTCGTCAGTCTGGCCCTTTGGCCCCACCTTCTGACGTTTCAGAAAGGTACGGCGGTAGAGGAGCAGGAGGCCCGTGCATAGGAGCGCGGCTGCGCCTTTTTTGTGCCGCGTACTGACAGGATGGAAAGACGCTATGTGGAAAGTCGACCTACATTCGCACACGATCTTCAGTAAGGATTGTCTCACACGGACCGAGGACGCAATTGCCCGGGCGCGCGAAATCGGCCTTGATAAGCTGGCGATAACCGAACACGACAATCTGGCCGGCGCTTTGAGAGCCAAAGAGCTAGCCCCCGACTTGATCATTGTCGGTGAAGAGATTATGACGACGCAGGGTGAATTGATCGCTTATTTCGTCAAGGAGGAGGTTCCGCGCGGTCTGTCTCCGCAGGAGACGATTGGCCGCCTGCGTGAACAGGGCGCGGTGGTGGCCATTCCCCATCCGCTGGACTCATTGCGGAATTCGGCGATGGGAATGGAGAGTGTGCTGGAGGTGATCGGTCTGGTGGACGCGCTTGAGGTGCGCAACGCGCGCTGCGTGCGTCCGCAGGACAATCTCGCCGCGCTAGAGCTGGCGCAGGAGCACGGCCTGCTGGTTACGGCTGGGAGCGACGCGCACATTCCATTCGAATTAGGGTACTGCTACGTGGAGATGCCGGAATTTGAGGACGATCCGGAGTCGTTTGTTGACGCGTTACAGCTTGCGAAGCCAATGGGGAAGGAGAGTCCATTCTGGCCCCATTTCATGAGTACCTATGCGAAGTGGAGGAAGCGAATCAGGCCAGTCGCGTACGGCGGCGTGCACCACACTTATGGTAAAGGGAGAAGCAGAAACTGAGCCAGCGCAGGTCTTTTCGCGATGGGAGAAATGACGATGCGTTTCGGTGTCCGGCCTCTATGCCCCGCTGGGCTCCACATTCCAATTCTTCGGCGCGCGTAAGAAGTCCTCGACCTCTGTGAAGAGCTCTGGCGAGAGCAGATCTCTGAAGAAATACCAGTTGAAGACAGAGAGCTTGTTGTCCTGGAGTGAGGCGCGCAGAATCTCTACCGCATGGCGAAGGTTGCGGTGCAGGTGTTCCCTATGGCCGCCAACTCCCCATCCTAACGCCGCCAGCCCCAAAACGAGCGGATCCCGCCGAGTATTTTGCTGTCCAAGCAGATTCAGAGCTACATGCAGTCCCTGGCGCAGCTCGTCCGAGAAGTCGCTACTGTCTGGGTTGCCCCCTTGTTCTGCGTTGTCGGTGGCCGAGCGACCGGTGCTGTCCTCGTCGGACGCTTGGCGGGGCTGGACCGCGTCCAGATAGTAGTGGGACAGGATCCAGTCACCGACGGATGAGAGAGTCACATCTTCGAGGGGAACCTGTGTGACGCGCCGCCATTCGGTCGCCGCGCCCTGGCGGTCACCGGAGTAGTAGCCGGACAGGCCGCGCCAGAATCCCTGGGATACGGATGAGTTCTCGCGGTTGAGTGCCCTATGGGCCAAGCGACCCTGGCTGTTCAGTACGAGCGGGCGATAGAGCAGATGCCAGCGGTCGCTATAGGCGTCAGACACTCTGGCAGCCATACCGAATGCATCGGCAGCTTCTTGCCAGCGCTGCCTTTCCAACTCCACGCAGCTGCGCAGAAAGTGAAGGAGCCCGAACTGGAGCGATACCTGGTTGGTTTCGTTCTCACTGGTCAGCCGCTCTTTAACCTGAATCTGCACGTCTACGTCTTCGACGAGTGAGTCCGACAGGCCCTGTGAACGGAATAGACGCTGCAGCTCGGATAGCAATGACTGCCTAACTCCGTCGGCGTCGTCGATCTTGTCGTCATCGATCAGGATGGAGAAGAGTAACCAACGCAAGTCCACGTCGAAGGGAAGATCCTCCGACTCGGAGCGGACAATTCCGGCCGCTTCATCGCGGCGGCCTTGCCACCAGTAGGCGCGTGCCTGATTCTCCCGCCATAGTGACTTGGCGTCTTCGCTCAGGATCTCAAAGAGCGCGTCATCGATTGCGGCCATCTCGCCCAGCCGGTTGCGCCTAGCGTAGTGAGACTGCAGGCCCAGCACACTCTGATCCAGGATGCGTTGCAGCCTTTCGTCCTGAGCGGCTCGTCGCGCTTGCGGCAGAGCGGCCAGACGCTCGATTAGAAAACCATATTTGGCCAAGGCCTCGTCGTTGCCCTGTCGTGAAAGGGCCACGGCCTCGGTGTGCAAGGCTTCCCAAGAACCTTTTAGCGCGGCTGCGCTGCCTGATGTCCGCGTGTCGGTAGTCATTGAGATATTCTCGCTATGCGCAATTGGGTTCTTTGCGCGAAGTATTGAGGCGTTGGCAGCCCTCGCCGGCCAAGTGATGCCGGCGATGCTACCCGCCGATTTCCCGTTTTACGGTATTAAGAAGGGTGTCGGCCCGCAGCTCAGGCAGATTATAGCAGACGCCGCCCATCTGCTCGGCCAGGGCCTGTGCCAGCCCGCGATCGAAGGCCATGTGCTCCATATTGATTACGATGGTGCGGACGTCTTCGCTATCGAAGAGGGAGGCCATTTTCATTGCCTCTTCCTGGGCGGGCATGCCGGTCATGCTTACGTTGCCGGCGCCGTCGGTCAGCAGCATCACCAGCGGGCGGAGTTCCGGGTCGCGGCGCTGGGCGTTTTCGACTACCTGCCATGTTGCAAGGAGACCGCTACTTAGAGGCGTTTTGCCCCCCACGGGGAGATCCTTGAGGGCCCTTTCCGCCAGTTCGACGCTATTGGTGGGCGGCAGGACGACTCGAGCCCTGTCGCGCTGGAAGACGACCAGCCCGACCTGGTCCCGGCGTTGATAGGCTTCGACCAACAGGCTGAAAATGGCGCCTTTTGTGGCTTCCATCCGTTCGCTGGCCGCCATCGACCAGCTGGCGTCCACGACGAAGAGGATGAGATTGCCGGTACGGCGGACGCGAATTTTGCGCTGCAGATCGGACATGCGCAACTGCAACGCGAGGTCGCTCTCCCCTCTTGCGTGCCGTTCCTTCTGGTGGGGGGCGGCGTTACGCAGGGTGGCGTCGAAGGCGACGTCTTCGTAGTTTTCGTTGGCTGGGCGCGCTTTAATGTAGCGGCCGCGCTTGCGGTCGGTCCGGCTGTAGGAGCGCTTGCCGGATTTTTCGCGGGTCATTTTGTCGAGCGGCGTATCGAGCTTTCGTGCTTCGAAGACCTCACCGACGTCGACCGGTTTGCGGGCTCCCTTTTCGTCTCCGGGTGATGAACTCTGTTGGGGAGCTGCGTCCGGCTGTGCTACGCCGCCTTCGCCGCTCTCCGGCGAGGAGTCTAGCTCCTCTGAGTCATCACCCTCTTCACTTTTTTTTCCGTTGTCGCCGCGTCGCCGTCCGCCTCTTCCATCGATTCTTCATTTTCCTCGGCCTCGGCACGGGCCTGGCGCATGTTGGCCTCGAGTTGCTCGGGCTGCAGGGCGGTATCCTGGAAGGGCTGTTTCTTCATGCGGTGAGGAAGCGCCAGTTCCGCCGACATGAGGATATCCCTGTCGGTGATGGCGTCCCTACCTTCGAATGCGGCCTGGGCTCGGGCCGTATTGAGAATGACGAGGTCGGCTCGGTGCCCGTCTACGCTGAAGCTGCTGGTGAGGGCGGCAATTGTGTAGAGATCTTTGTCGGTGTAACCGACGCCGTCATAGCGGCGACGGGCTTTTATGATTCGCTCACCCAGACTTTTTGCTTCGTCTGCAAAGTCTTCGAAGAAACGGTCTGAGTCCTGCTCAAAGCGCGTCCGCCGGCGTAAGATTTCCACGCGGGCGCGAGGCTCGTCAATGCCGACGACGTCCACGGCGTGGGCAAAGCGGTCCAGCAGTTGAGGGCGCAGGTCGCCTTCTTCAGGGTTCATGGAGCCGACTAGGACAAAGCGGGCCGGATGCTGGACGCTAATGCCCTCACGCTCGACGACATTGACACCCATGGCCGCGCTGTCCAAGAGCAGGTCGACAACGTGGTCGTCGAGGAGGTTTACCTCGTCCACGTAAAGAATCCCGCGGTTGGCGGCGGCGAGAATGCCAGGCTCGAAATGGCGTTCCCCTTGACGGATCGCCTTTTCAATGTCGAGCGTGCCGACGACCCGATCCTCGGTGGCGCTGACGGGAAGATCGATGAACGGCGTGTTTCGCTGACCGACTTTCAGCTCTCCGTTGCGGGCGCCCGCTTCGCAGACATGGCAGAGACCGAGCGTGTCGTCCCGGTAACAGGCAAAGGGGCATCCATCTACCGCTTCGATTGCCGGCAACAGGGCTGCCAGGCCCCGGGCGGCGGTCGACTTGGCCGTGCCGCGTTCGCCCCTGATCAGCACACCGCCGATCAGCGGATGGACAGCATTCAGGATCAGCGCTCTTTTCATGCGCTCTTGGCCGACAATCGCGGTGAATGGATAGATGACTTGCATCGTGGTCCGTTCCTTTCAAGGGTTCAGACGGAAGACGGGATGTCGCGTTCACAGGAACGAACGGACATCAAGCTTACGACCTGATTTGCCTGTCGCGTGGCGCGGCAGCCTCTGCTTGTATCCAACCGGTGGGCCGTACCTCCGCCGCGTTGTCTGATCGGTCAGGGTGGAGGTATGTCAGCTTTCAGTCAGGACAATGGCAGGACAGCGGACGCCTCATCCGATTTATTATATAACGAGGACAATTGGCAGGACAAACCAGAGGCCCCCGAGGGAGCATCCCAGATTTGGGGTGGGAACAGTCTGGCAGGGAGTCAGTGCCAACGGTGGCTGGGGTTGTTTACCGTCTTTGGACGAGACGCAGTGCAGGCGCCAGGCCTGGCCGTACGGTGGAGTCCGCCAGTGGGGGAGGGTGCGAGGGCAGGCACATGGCCGGCCCCCACGGGGATCTGATGGGACTGGCGGGACGTGGTCTGGCCAGACGCCTTCGATTAGGCACCCGTCAACAATATCGACACCCGGTCGGCGAGGCATGTTGTAGGAGAGGGGGCGTTGCGGGGGCGGAGCCCCCGCACAAGGGAGGGCCGAATAGGCCCGACCGCCCAAAGGCGAGAAGAGAGTGAAAGGGAGAGAGGAGAGATGACTGCCGTTTCCTCTGACCCAAAGTTGATTGCGATATGGCGATGGCTGAAAGGTCACTTTAGCGAAGACCGGTGGCAGGACAAACCAAACCCCCGAAACTTTACCTTCGAAGTTGCGTAGTAGACAATAAGCGTCCAAAGGTATATGCGAATGAATGAACAGGAACAAGAGTGGCTGGACCGCGCCAGGGCTGGTGAGCAGGAGGCCTTTGGCCGGCTGGTAGAGACGTATCAGAGACCGGTCTTTGCTCTGACCTATCGCATGCTCGGCGATTTATCGGAAGCGGAAGACGCCGCCCAGGAGACATTCCTGCGGGCCTATTCCCGTCTGGACCAATATGATCCAGGACGCAAGTTCAGCACCTGGCTGTTTTCGATCGCCAACTATCATTGCATTGACAGGTTACGAAAGCGGCGTGTGCAGTTTGTCGGTCTGGACGAGTCGCCGGTCGTGTACAGCCTGGAAAGCGAATCGTCCAGGCCCGAGGCGGAAACTCTCGCGGTTGAACAGGCCGAGGAGATGCAGGCCCTGGTGAATCAGCTGGAGCCGGAATACCGGACGCCGCTGGTATTGCGTTATTGGAACGACTGCAGCTATCAGGAGATCGCTGACGTGATGGACATTTCGGTGGCGGCAGTCAAGAGCCGGCTTTTCCGTGCCAGGAAAAAGCTGGCTGAACTCTACGAGGCGGCTCAACAGCCGCATCGAGTGGAGAGCATGGCGAATTCTGGCGGCGTCTCGTTGGAGACAGACGGGCATCGAAAGGGAGAGTCGGATCAGCCGACCGCCCAGTTTGATGCGGCAGGAGGGAAGGGGGAGCCCGAGGAAGTATGGAAGGCGTTGACCATTCCTTTGCACAGGGCCCTTACCAGCGGCGCCGGCCTGTAGCCGTTCAGGAGGTAATGATGTCGAATATGCTGACCAGAGCAGGCGTGTCCTCCAGCAGAGCCGGGGACCACAGCGAGTATCTAATGTTGATTTCGCTGGAGTTGGACGGCATGTTGGACGCGGATGAGAAAAAGAGGCTTGACGGACACCTGGAACGATGCAGCGGGTGCCGGTCCCAGTGGCAGCTGTGGCAGGCGATCGACAACAGGTTGCGAGAGGCCCCGATGCCTGTGCCGTCGCCCGGCTTTGCCCAATCCGTTGCCCAGCGCCTGGCCCTTCAGGAACGCCGGCGCAACCTGCAGATTGGCGTGATACTGACCGTGTTCACCGTAGTAGTCTGGTCCCTGGGCCTAGTCGGGGTCTGCGCTTTAGCCGGGACGCTAATTTATACCAATTTGGAACGATTGACTGAAACGGGTCTATTCCTGAGCGAGGCATGGGCGGTGGCTGGCGTGGTTGGGCAGTCTCTATGGGATGTCATTGTCGAATTAACTGCGACGTCAACGGCGTTAGGCGTTGCATCCACCTACTTGGTCGTCGTCATCGCGGCGCTGGCGGTGTGGTGCGTCATTATCCAGCGTACGACCCAGCCGCTCCGATCCCGGGCCTGGGAGGACTAAAGAGAGTGGGCATTGTGAGGTTCTTTCGGACTCAAGGTTGCAGAACACAAGGTAAGTTGTTGGGCTGCTCTAGCCTGAACGATCCGAGCAAGAGTGTGGTGGCGGGCGAAGACGGAGAACGAAAAGCGGCTCCGTTGATTGTGTTGAAGGGAATCGCCGGATGAAGTCGTTGCGCAGAGCCGGATGCTGGACAGCGTTCATGCTCGTATTCGCGCTTGGGGCGGTCATATTTCTGTTCACACAGTCCAGACAAGGGCGGAACGAACTCAGTGGCAGACCTTTGCAGGGCAACGTTGCCGTGTTCGGCGGCGACGTGCACATCAGTGAAGACGAGCACATTTCAGGAAACCTGATGGTCGTCGGGGACGACCTGACTTTGGAAGGGCAGATCGGCGGCAATCTTGTTGTTGTAGGCGGTGACGTTGACGTAAAAGGGCACGCTCAGGTCGGTGGCAATGTCAGTGTGGTCGGCGGCGATGCGGTTGTAGAGGGATCGTCGGTGATCGGCGGAAATGTTGCTGTTGTCGGAGGCGACGTAGAGTTGGCCGGACACTCACACGTCGGCGGTAACGTCAGAGTTGTAGGCGGGCGGATAGAGCAGGATCCGGACGCGGAAGTGGATGGAAGCATCAGTTGGCGCATTTATACGAATAGCGTGGCGCAACCGAATCTTTATTCAGCGGCGCCGGCGCCGCCCGCCGAACCGGACGCGCCCAAGCAGCCCGCCGGACCAGTTGCGCAGGTCGTTGTTGCGGGAGAGTCAGGAGAGGAAGTTCGGGACTGGTCCGACCGGCGTCGAAGTTCAGTAGAGGAGGCGGCAGAAGCGGCAGAGGAGGCCGCGGAGGAGTGGGCAGAAGCGGCGGAGGAAGCAGCAGAAGAGTGGGCAGAAGCGGTGGAAGATGCGGCAGAAGCCGCGCGCGAGCAGGCCGAGCTGCAACGCGAAGCAGCCGCCACGGCGCGTGCCCATGCGGCCCTTGAACGGACGCCCTGGTTCCTAGTCTTTCTGGGCAAGCTGGTACAGGCCTTCTTGTGGACGCTGCTGATCACCGGTCTTGTCCTTCTGTTTGCCTGGTTGCTGCCGAAGCAGGTCAGAGCGATTTCCGCGACCGCGGAGAAGGAGACCGCGCTCAGTTTCGCAACGGGAGCGATCGGAATCCTGGGGTCGGCTGTTCTGGCCGCGATACTAACCATTACCATCTGCTTTGCCTTGCTTGCGTTGCCGCTTCTGGCGCTGCTGGCGCTGGTGCTGCTTTGCGGCTGGACCGTGACCTGTTACTGGTTGGGCCGCCGCCTGGATGAGCTCGTTGCCGGACCGGGAGTACTTCCCTGGAATCCACTCATTTCGGTTGGGCTCAGTTCGCTGGTGATCACTGGGGTTACGGCCTTTTCCTGGGTGATATTCCCTTGCCTTGGCTTTATCATGGCCTTACTGATTGGTTCTACGGGAACGGGCGCGGTGATCGTGCACGTGGCGCGGGGATCCGGACGCCTTCCCGTTGGCGTGCTGGGAGGCGGCCCGGACGTTTCCGGGCCTGGCGTGGAGGAGGCCTCAATAGACGGAGGGGGAGAGTCCGCGGTGCAGGACTCGGATTTTACTGTCCGGGAGGACGAGTCGGTCAAACCGCAGCAGGACGACCAGGTATTGGCTGGTGAAGGGTCGAGTCAAACCGCAACCGGAATGGAGGGAATTGGCGCAGCAGTCCCTGAGGATGCCACGTCAGAGGTCGAACCGGATGATCTTACCCGTGTGGCGGGCATCGGGCCGGTCTACGCGGGGCGGCTACAGGAAGCAGGGATATACTCGTTTTCCCAGTTGGCTGGCCTGGAAGTGCAGCAGATTGCGGAGATCCTCGGTTGCCCAGCGGCGCGTGTGGAAGGAGAGCGTCTACGGGAGCAAGCTGGAGAACTTGCCAGCCAAGAATAGGGGCACTGCTTCAGGCGCGACTGAGCTTGCGATAGGTGATGCGATGAGGGCGCGAAGCGGCGGGGCCCAGGCGGCGGCTTCTGTCCTCTTCGTATTCGCTGTAGTTGCCCGGGAACCACAACACTTCGCTTTCCCCTTCAAATGCAAGGATATGTGTGGCGACCCGGTCCAAGAACCATCGATCGTGAGAGATGACCAGCGCGGTTCCGGCGAAAGTTTCCAAGGCATCTTCCAGCGCCCGCAGCGTGTTTACGTCCAGGTCGTTGCTCGGCTCGTCGAGCAGAATGACGTTGGCGCCAGTCTTCAGGAGTTTGGCCAGATGGACCCGGTTGCGCTCGCCTCCGGACAGCGAGCCGACCTTTTTCTGCTGGTCCTGCCCGGTGAAGGTAAAGCGGGCGACGTAGGCGCGGCTGTTCACCTGCCGGTTGCCGAGCAGCAACTGCTCATTTCCACCGCTGATCTCCTCCCATACGCTCTTGTCTGAGTCGAGACTGTCGCGGCTCTGGTCAACGTAGGCGAGAGAAACAGTCTCTCCCTTTTTCACCGTGCCTCTATCGGGCGTCTCTGCGCCGGTCAGGAGACGAAACAGGGTCGTTTTGCCGGCACCGTTGGCACCAATGATGCCCACGATAGCGCCGGGCGGAATTTCGAGTGTGAGATCCTCGAAGAGCAGGATTTGGTCGAAGCCTTTCGCCAAAGACTCTGTTCTAATCACCAGATCGCCCAGGCGGGGGCCGGGCGGGATGTAGATCTCTCTGTCCTCGCGTGCCTGCTCAAACTCCTGGCTGAGCAGGTCGTTGTAAGCGTTGACGCGCGATTTGCGTTTTGTCTGCTGCGCTTTAGGTGACATGTTCAGCCACTCCAGCTCTCTTTGCAGCGTTTTCTGGCGTGCGCCCTCCTGCCTTTCCTCCTGGGCGAGTCGCCGTTGCTTTTGCTGCAGCCAACCTGAGTAGTTGCCTCGCCAGGGAATTCCGTGGCCGCGATCCAGTTCGAGAATCCAACCGGCTACGTTGTCGAGAAAGTAGCGATCGTGGGTAACGGCGATGACCGTGCCGGCGTACTCCTGCAGGTGGCGCTCCAGCCAGGCTACGGATTGGGCGTCGAGGTGGTTAGTCGGTTCGTCAAGGAGGAGGATGTCGGGCTTCTTCAGGAGCAGCCTTGTGAGCGCGACACGCCGCAGTTCACCGCCGGAGAGTATAGCCACTGGCGTATCGCCGGGGGGGCAACGCAGCGCGTCCATCGCCAGTTCAAGGCGGCTGTCGAGGTCCCAGGCGTCCAGTGCGTCCAGCCGGTCCTGCACGACGCCCTGCCGTTCAATCAGCTTGTCCATTTCCTCGGCAGAGAGATCCTCGCCGAAGCGGGCGTTGATGGCGTCAAACTCGGCAAGTGCGTCAACTGCTTCCTGCGCGCCCTCCTCTACGATTTGGCGCACAGTTTTGGACGTGTCGAGGACGGGCTCCTGAGGCAAAAAGCCGCGCGTATAGCCTTCTGCCAGAATTGTATCGCCATCGAATTGGCTCTCTTCCCCGGCCATAATTCGCAGGAGAGTGGATTTTCCGGCACCGTTCAAGCCCAGTACACCGATCTTTGCACCGAGGAAAAAACCAAGGCTGATGTCCCGAAGAACGCGCTGGTTGGGTCCGTAGGTTTTGCCGACGCCTACCATGGAGTAGATGATCTTGTCGCTCATCGCGGTATTCTTCCCTCAATTGTGTTTGTTCAGCAACCTTTGGGCGTTTATGATTGGGCCTTGTACGCCGCTCACGGTCCATTTGGCTGGTACTGGACGTTATTCTCTCAATATATAGCCCCAAAGGGGGAAGGTGCAACAACAATGACCGACATGACCTTTGTGCATCTGACCGACCTGCATATTCTGCCGGATGAAGAGGAGCTGCTCTATGGGCGGCGGACGACTGACAAGCTGCGCGATGTCATTGGGCTTGTCCGAAACATGGACGTCAGCCCCGACTTCTTCATTCTGAGCGGGGATCTGGTCAATGACGGAAGCGAAGCCGAATACAGGAGGCTAAACCCAGTGCTTGATGAGCTGCGAGAGTTTGGCGTGCCGCTGATACTTGGGCTGGGGAATCATGACTGCCGGATCCATTTTCGCCGGATCGTATTGGGAGAGGAGTCCGAGGACGAATCGCGGCGCTACTACCATAGCACGGTGATCGGAGGACTGCGAGTGATCATGTTGGACAGCAAGGTGCCTGGGGCGGTATACGGCGACCTAGACGAGCCTCAACTGGCGTGGCTTGCGGAGGAGTTGGGAAAGCCTGCCCCGCTGGGCAATCTGATCGCCGTCCATCACCCGCCCGTATTCAGCACCGTGGAGCCGTTGAACGCGCATCGCCTTTTCAATTGGGAAGGACTTGAGAGGGCAATAGCCGGTCACCGTATTCATGCCGTTCTAAGCGGCCACATACATTATTCTCATTGGACGATCTTTGGCGGCACCCTATCCATCACTACCCCTGCCACAGCTTACATGCTCGATCCGGGCTCGCAGCAGAAGACGCGTCAGACTGACGGTTGGGGCTTCACGGTCGGCTCGTTGCGCGACGGAAAGCTCTACGCGAATCCAATTTCCATGCACGGCCATCCGGTTCAGGGTTGATCCTGTAGTGGCCCCATACATTTAATGTCGAAAACGTGAGGAGGCGCGGGAATCCACTGCAGATTCAGGCGGCGGCAGCTAGAAATCCTATTGCAATCATGCCATGGTGGTTGTATACTGCCCCGGACCCTCCCGCAATTCATCAACTGTTCCTAGTACTACAACCGCATTTAAGTTAGATGCAGTGGGGTTGGAATGACATAGAGTA
>WTGY01000035.1 GCA_011523365.1 Caldilineaceae bacterium | reverse complement strand
GTGCGGGCTGGAGGACATTCGGGCACGGCGGAGGCGACGTGGAGGCTGGCGGCGATCATGACGGGGGAGCCCCAGACGTGGGGGTTGAAGAGGATGCCGAAGGCGTTGGCCATGGAGGCGACGCGGTGCATTTCGGTGATGCCGCCGGCCATTACGACATCGGGTTGAATTATATCGACGCAGCGGCGGCCGATAAAGTCTTTGAATTCGTAGCGGGTGCGCAGGTTTTCGCCGCCGGCGATGGCCATGGGCAGGGCGGCCTTGACCTGCAGGTAGCCCTCCACGTCTTTGGCGTTGACGGGCTCCTCGAACCAGTAGACGTCGAGGTCGGCGAGCTCGCGGCCGATGCGGATGGCAGTGGTGGCGTTATAGGCCTGGTTGGCGTCGGCCATGAGGAATATGTCAGGGCCGATCGCCTCGCGGAGGGCGGCGACGCGGCGCACGTCCTGGGCGATGGGGAGGCCGCCGACCTTGGTTTTCATGCCGGCGAAGCCGAGGTCGACGTACATGCGGGCCTCGTCGAGGAGCCGTTGCGGGATGACGCGGCCGTCGGAGGCCAGGTTTTCCTCGGTATAGTAGAGGCCGGTGGCGTAGACGGCGATGCGGTCGCGTACTTTTCCGCCGAGGAGGGCCGAGACGGGCAGGCCGCTGGCTTTGCCGGCGATGTCCCAGAGGGCGGTATCGACGGCGCTGATGGCGCTGCCGCCGATGCCGCCGGCGACGTTGCCGTTGTAGAAGAGGCGGAACATGGCTTGCCAGAGCAGGTTGCGCTGCATGGGGTCGGCGCCGAGCAGGAGGGGTGCGAACTCCTCGTGGACGATGCGGGCGGAGGGGCCGTTGAGACCCTCGCCCCAGCCGACGATACCATCTTCGGTGACGAGTTTGACGAGGCCGACGTGGCGCTTTTCGGTCCAGCCCTGCGACCAGCCGAAGCCGGGTTGGATGGGCGCTTCGAGGAGGAAGGTTTCGATGGAGGCGATACGCATTGGTGGGGCTCCGGGATGGTTGTTCGCGGCAGCGGGACCGCGACATGAGCAGGGCGCGGGGGTGAACGCCAAGGGTGATGGACGGTCGGTGACCAACCGTGTCTATCCCGGCACTGTCTGCAGGCGGTCCAAGGCTCTATAGTACCATGCGGGGAATCAGAATTGCGATCGCGATGACGGCGAGCTGGCAGCCCGTGACCCAGGCGAATGCGCGCAGGAAGCGGCCGAGGCTGACTTTGGACGCGCGGCGGTATCCTGCCTCGCTCCAGAAGAAGAAGATTACGGCGGCGACGGCCAGTCCCAGGAGCGAGAAGCGGTGGACGGCGGGAAGCGTCCACTGGTCTGCGCCGAAAGCGATGGCGATGGCGCGCATGGCTGGGAGGGTCGTTACGATATTGAGGATGAACAGCCCGCAAGAGGTAAACCAGAGCAGGTAAAACAGTATGACCTGTGAGGCGGCGTTGCCTACTAACTTCACGTTTCTCATAGGGGATATCCGACTATGGGGCCAGAGGCCAGGGCAGCGGGCGTTCAGGCGACAACGCCGGTCAGCTCCAGTTCATTGGCGAAGTGGCACTTTGCGAAGTGGCCGGGCGCGACTTCTTCCCAGGCGGGCTCCTGCTGATTGCAGAGGTCCTGGGCGTAGGCGCAGCGAGGGTGGAAGTAACAGCCGGACGGCGGATCGGCGGGGTTGGCGACTTCGCCTTCGAGGAGGATGCGTGCGGATCCGCGGCGACGGGGGTCGGGTTTGGGGATGGCCGACAGGAGCGCTTCGGTGTAGGGGTGCCTGGGGTTGGTGTAAAGCTCGAGGGTGGAGGCCATCTCGACAATTTTGCCGACGTACATTACGGCGACGCGGTCGCAGATATGGGCGACGACGCTGAGGTCGTGGGCGACGAAGACATAGGTGAGCCCCATCTGATCCTGCAGCTCCTGCAGCAGGTTGAGGATCTGGGCCTGCACGGAGACATCGAGGGCGGAGACCGGTTCGTCGGCGACGACGAGGTTGGGCTGGCAGACGAGGGCGCGGGCAATGCCGATGCGCTGGCGCTGGCCGCCGCTGAAGGCGTGGGGATAACGGCGCATGACCTCGGGCGCGAGGCCGACGAGACCGAGGGTGTCGGCGACGCGATCCTCAAGCTCGGTCCCCCTGGCCAGACCCATGGCGCGCAGGGGGGCGCCGATCAGCTCCAGGATTGTCATGCGGGGGTTGAGGGAGGCGTGCGGATCCTGGAAGATCATGCGCATGTTGCGGCGCACCTGGTTGAGCTGCTGGTTGTCCAGCTCGGTCACGTTGACTCGACCGAGGTTTGGGTCGCGGAAGAAGACGTCACCTTCTGTGGAGGGGATGGCGCGCAGGATCATGCGTCCGGTGGTTGTTTTGCCGCAGCCGCTTTCGCCCACGAGCCCCAAAGTTTCGCCTTCGTTCACCTGCAGGCTGACATCGTCGACGGCTTTGACGTAGCCGACGGTGCGCTTGAATAGGCCGCGGCGAATTGGGAAGTACTTCTTGAGATTGTTGATCTCAAGAAGCGAGGATGGGGATGGCGAGACGTTTCCGTTTTCGCGTGACATAAGACCTTTCGTTAATGCACTACCGCTTCGCTACCGGGGCACAGTATGGACTGAGCACTCAAGTATAGAGGTGGCAGCGTACGGCATGCCCTTCGTCGAGCTGGATCAACTGCGGTTCGGCCTCGTCGCAGACGCCGGGCATGAAGTCCGGGCAGCGGGGGTGAAAGGAGCAACCTTGCAGCCGCTGATAGGGGCTGGGCACCATGCCTTCGATGGCGTTGAGCTTCTCGCGCTTGTCCTGCAGGACATCTTCGAGGCGCGGGATTGAGTTCAGCAGCCCCTTTGTATAGGGATGCTTGGGATTGTAGAAGATCGAGTCGACATCGGTGCGCTCGACGACCTTGCCCATATACATGACGACGACATCCTCGGCCATTTCGGCGACGACACCGAGATTGTGGGTGATGTAGAGGATGGACATGTCGTATTCGGCCTGCAGTTCGCGCATGAGGTCGAGGATCTGGGCCTCGGTGGTGACGTCGAGGGCGGTGGTGGGTTCGTCGGCGATGAGGAGCTGGGGGCGGCAGGCGAGGGCCATGGCGATGACGGCGCGCTGGCGCATGCCGCCGCTGAGCTGGAAGGGGTAGTCGTCGAAGCGCTGCTCCGGGTTGGGCATTTTGACGCGGGCGAGGGTCTCGATGGCGATGTCGCGGGCTTCGGCCTTGTTGACGTCCTGGTGCAGGAGAATGGCTTCGGTGATCTGTTTGCCGACGGTGCGAACGGGGCTGAGGGCGGTCATCGGCTCCTGGAAGACCATCGAGATCTGATTGCCGCGAATGTCGCGAAGCTGGCGGTCGTTGGACTCGAATTGGGCGAGGTCGACGATGTCCTTGGCGTCGGTGCGGTCGTCGAACTGGCGGTGGAAGCGGATTTCGCCTTCGACGATCTGTCCGGGGGGCGGGATGAGGCGCATGATCGACATGGCGGTCATGCTTTTGCCGCAGCCGCTTTCACCGACGACGCCGACAACCTGGCGGCGGCGGACGTCGAGGTCGACGCCATCGACGGCGCGCACGGTGCCTTCGTCGAGGGCAAAGTGGGTTTTCAGGTCCCTGATTTCCAACAGGATGTCCTGCGGTCCGGCTCCGTTTTCGTCTAACGCCATAGCGTGTAACCCTTGTGGTAAACGGCTGGCGACCGGCGCTGCCGGTGGCTTGTGCAAACTGGCGGCGGCCTAATGGTACGGGTCGGCGGCGTCGCGCATGCCATCGCCCAGGAAGTTGAACATGAGAACTGCGATGACGACGAAGACGACCGGCCAGAGTGTCCAGGGCGTCTGGGCGACTGACATGATGTCCTGCGCGTCCTGGAGCATGACGCCCCAGCTTATGGTGGGCGGCTGGAGGCCGATACCGAGGAAGCTCAATGCGGTTTCACCCAGGATCATGAAGGGGACGGCGATGGTGAGTTCGACGATGATGAAGCTGGTGAAGCCGGGGAGCAGGTAGCGGGTGATAATCGACCACTGGTTTTCGCCGTCGAGCCGTGCGGCCATGACAAAGTCCTCTTCGCGCAGGCTGAGGATTTTACCGCGTACGATGCGGGCCAGCCGCGTCCAGTTGAGGATGGAGAGGATGATGGTGATGGCGAAATAGAGGCGCAGGTTGGGCCAGTCCTGGGGCAGGGCGGCGGCGAGCGACATCCACAAGGGGATGGTAGGCAGGGCGTAGAAAATGTCGATGAGGCGCTGGATGACTTCATCAATGGCGCCGCCAAAGTAGCCGGAGATACCGCCCAGGAGCACACCGAAGATGGCGGTAAGGGCGACACCGATCAGGCCGATTGTGAGAGAGATACGGCCGCCATAGATGATGCGGGAAAAGATATCGCGGCCGATGCGGTCGGTGCCGAAGATGAAGAGCGGCATCGTATCCTTCTCGGTGCCGAAGAGGTGCAGGTCCGACTCGATGAGGCCCCACATTTTGTAGGAATCGCCGCGCACGAAGAGCCTGATGGTGTTAGGCTCGGCGGCGTTGGCCCTGTAGATGGGGCGGGCGGTTACGGGATCGCGGCCGCGCACGATGGTGTAGATGAAGGGGCCGCGGTAGCTTTCGCTGACGACTTCGAAGAGGCGGATCTTGGTGGGCGGGGCGGAGGCGAGATCTTTGTAGCGGGTCAAGGGTGCGTGGGGGGCGATGAATTCGGCAAAAAGAACGACGACGTAGAAGAAGGCGAGCACCCACATTGCGAACTTGGCCAGACTATGACGGCGGAATTTCCACCAGACCAGCTGCCACTGCCCGGCGCGGTAGAAGTCTTCGGACTCGGAAAAGGTGGTGGCCGGGCTTGGCGGCGTCTCGACTGTGCGCGGGCGCGGGTTGAGCAGCCTCAGGATATTGGCGACGATTGAAGTCATGGTGTCAGTTACATCTCCTCCACGCTGCCAAACCGGATGCGGGGGTCGACGGCTGCCAGAGCGATGTCGGCCAGGAGGCTCCCAACGAGGGCGAGGGTTCCCACGAGCAGGATGAAGCTGCCGGCAAGGAACATGTCCTGGGAAAGCAGGGAGCGATAGAGAACGACAGCGGCGGTAGGCAGGTTGAGCACGATCTCGACAACGGTACCCCCGGAGATGATCCAAGGCAACAGGAAGCCGAGGGAGCTGATCAGGGGGTTGATGGCGATGCGTACAGGGTAGTTCATCAGGACGGCGAACTCGGACAGGCCCTTGGAGCGGGCGACGGTGACGTACTGTTTGCGGAGCTCATCGAGCATGGTAGCGCGCATGATGCGAATGATATGGGCGGTACCGCCGATGCCGAGGATGAGGACGGGCACCCAGATGCGGGTGAGCATATTCTGGAATTTGGCGATGCTCCAGGGTTGGAGTTCGAACTCGGGGGAGAAGAGTCCTCCCACTTTGAGGCCGAACCAAGCGAAGGAGAAGTACATGACGACCATCGCCAACAGGAAGCCTGGCACTGCCAGGCCGACAAATCCGATCATGGTGAAGAGGTAATCGGTGAATGTGTATTGGCGTACGGAGACGTAAATGCCGATTGGGACTGAGATAGTCCAGACGAAGATGGTTGTGAGAATGGCCAACAGGAAGGTGAGGGCCATCTTGTCGCCGATGACTTCGTTGACGGGTCTGCCCCACTGGAAGGACTGTCCGAATGAACCTTTGAGCAGGATGTTCTGGATCCAGGTCAGGTATTGGATGTGCATGGGCCGGTCGAGGGCGTACTGTTTCATGAGGCGCTCGACCTCGGCTTCGTCTACATCGCGGCCGGATGCCCGCAGTGCGTTGATGTGCTCGGTCAGATAGTCGCCCGGGGGGAGCTGAATGATGAGAAAGGCGATCAGCGAGAGCAGGAAAAGCAGCGGGATCATGCGCATTACACGCTGGATAATGTAGACGGTCATTGGGAACTCCTTGAGAGGAGAGAGTGAAGAGGAGAGTGTAACCTCTCACTCCTCACTCCTCTACACTCACTTCTTGCAGTTTACGAGACGCCGCCTTCGTAGTAGAAGGCTTCGGGGTGGTAGGTGGAGATGCCGTAGGTATCCCAGCCGACGGGTTTACCTGCGGCGGGCAGGTTGCGCATGGTCTTGGGGAAAATGAGCGGCGCCGGGCTCTCGGAGACGGAGCCGACGGCCAGCGGGTTATCGGCAAGCCAGTCGAAGATCTTCTTACCGGCGGCCACGCGCTCGGCATCATCGATAACGGTGTTCATGGTGTTGTAGTGGTCGTAAAGGGTCTGGATCGCGGCCGGCGGCTCTTCGCCGTCCTGGCCGTTGCTCCTGAACCAGCGGCCCCACTCGGGAGCTGGGCCGCCCTGGCCGATGTTGGTGGGGATGAACCAGCGCATTTCGACCGGCAGCAAGGTATCGGTGCAGCGGTCTGCGTGCCAGCAGCCGCAGTGAACCAGGCCCTGGCTCCAGCGCTCGTTGTAGAGCGAGATCTGGATCTCCTTAGTGGAGGCTTCGATACCGACCTCGCGCCAGAAGGTAACGACGATTTCGGTGAACTCGTGGGTAGCGACGCCAACGCGCGGCCCGGCGTGCTCGATGTTGAACTTGAGCACATCGCCGTCAGGGCGCAGGCGGAAGCCGTCGCCGTTGCGCTCCGTCAGCCCCATGTCGTCGAGCAACTGGTTGGCCAAGTCGGGGTCGTACTGGGACCAGTTTTCGGCATATTTCGGTTCGTAATACTGGGAGTTGGGCATCGGCGCCAACTGGCCCATCTTAGCAAGGCCGAAGAAGAGATTCTGGTTGATCTCCTCACGGTCGATGGCGACGTTCAGCGCTTTGACGAAATTGGGGTGCTGCACGATTTCACGCAGCACGAGGTCTTCGGTCAGCGTGTGGCAGGGATAGAGCGTGTAGCGGTCGGTCATGCAGCTGAGGTAGTCCATGACCTGGTAGTGCTGGGTCGGCTCGTTCTCTTTGTAGAGCGGATAGCGGGCAATCGAGACATCGTGCGGGCCGACGTAATCGAGCTCGCCCTGGATGGTCTTCTGTGTGGCGATGTCGTGGTTGGCCACGAAGTCGATGCGCAGATCTTCGACGTAGGGCAGCTGCTGGCCGGAGGTATCGACCTTCCAGTAGTAGGGGTTCCTCTTCATGAGCACGAGGCCCTGCTGCGGCTCCTGGTCAACGATCCAGGCGGAGAGCATGGGATACTCGGGTGAGTTGGGCCGTGTGCCCCAGACGCTGCGGCCACTTCGGACGTTACTGAGGAGCTGCACCCAGGTCTCATACTCGGATTCTTCGAGCATGGCGGCCAGGTCGTCCTCGTCGGCGAAGTCAGCGTGGAACTGCTTGAGGTAGTTGCTGGGCAGCAGGAAGTCGCCCTGGATACGGCGGGTGAGGTAGGCGGGGAAGTTGCCGAAGGGGGCGGCGAATGTGACGGAGAAGCTGTAGTCATCGTGAATGTCGAGGACCATGTTCTCGCCGCCGTGGCGGTAGACCCACCAGACGCTGGATGCGACCTCGGGATGGGTGGCGACGGAGTTCCACCAGAAGTCGACGTCGCCGGTGGTGACGAGGTCGCCGGTGGACCAGCGCATACCCTCATGCAGGTGGAAGGTGTAGTGCGTGGCGTCGTCGCTGATTTCCCAGCTTGCGAAGAGGTTGGATTTGATGGTCTTGAGATCCTGGTCGGAATAGGTCAGCATACGTTCGGAGAACCAACCGTACTGGCTGACGAAGCTGGAGGGATCGAGGTGAATCTGGCGTACGAGGCCGCCGTACTCGCCGATTGACTCGCGCGGCAGAACCAGAGGCGAAACGGGCAGACGTTCGGTGACGGGGGGCAGGTCACCATTGGCGACCATTTCGGCGAGGCGCGGTGATTCCGAGTACTGGGAGGGCGCTTCGGCGTCTTCCATGACGGTCTGTGCGGGCGCCTCTTCCTCAGCGGCCGGCGCAGCAGCCGGCTCTTCGGTGATTACCTCCGGCTCGGGACCTCCGCAGGCGGCCAGGACGACGGCTGCGGTTGTCGCTCCCGACAGCTGCAGGAAGCGGCGGCGATGCATCGTTCGTTGGGTCATGTTTTCCTCCTTGGTTGAAGTAGTGAAAATTTGTAAGTGGCGGATTTAACCACCGGCAAAATCGAGTTGTATAGCCTGGTCAGCATGAACGACGACCATTTGTGTCGCCGGCCAGCCGTCCGTCACGCAGTTGGGGCCTTCGTAATGGTTGGCGTTGTGCAGCGGTTGGACTTCGCCGTTGACGAAGAGCGGCCCGCTCCAGGCGAAGGTAACGGTGTCGCCCTGTAAGGGGCGATATGATACAGAAAGCTCGTCACAGGTAAGACGTGCAGCCAATATCCGTTTGCGGAAATCGGAAAAGGAGCCATAGTCGGCTTTGCGGCCCATCTGGCAGATCCAGGCGACGTTGTGCCCGTTCGCGCGCAGTTCGCGGGAGGCGGCGGGACCGTCCTGGACAAGCTCGATGGGTTGTGAGCAGCCGAGGGCGATGTAGGCGTCCCCCCTGGCGGCGAAGGCCCACTCTTTGCCAATCTGATGCTCGTCGAAGGCGAAGGCGGGGAAGTAGGCGCGGGTGAAGCCGAAGGGATCGGAAGCGGGCAGGTTGTAGAGGGCGATGAGGAGGTCGCGGTGCTGGGCGACGCGGGGCAGCAGCCCGCTGCGCCAGTAGCTGTCTCTGTGGGCGTCTTGATCGGGGTCATATTCGCCGGGGTGGTTGACGAAGACGATGGCGTCGGCATCCAGGGTGGCCTGCCAACTCTGTCCGCCCTGGCCGGGCTGACCGGGTTGGAAGTCCTGCGCGCTGCTGAGCAGATAGTCGGGCGTTCTGTAGATTGCTTTGTGAAGCGATTGCGGGGGTTTGTGCTGCTCTGCTTCGTGCGCCTCTTCGCACCCGGCGGCAACGGCGTGGCGTTCGCTGGCCCACATGGCGTCGGGGTCAGGCAGGGTTGCCAAGGAGGCGATGAGGTGGGGGTGCGCATAGTTCTGGCAACAGCAGAGGCCTATTGGCGCGGCGAAATGCCAGTTCCAGGCGCCGACACCCCACATCAGACGGGCAACGCCGGCAAGGGGCGACACATGTCCGCTTGGGACGACGCCACCGTTTTCAGTTGTGATCTGGCCGGCGCCGTAAACGCCCTGGAAGGAGTCCAAGGCCAGGGTCACCAGGATTTTATCGATCAGAACTGCGGCCAGGTCCCAGATCTCTTGCGATTCGGCGAGATCGATGAGGTGGGAGAGGGCGGTCAGGAGTTGGGCGAGGCTGTGGCTAGATGAATCGGCGAAACCGGCGGCGGCGGCGTGCTGGAGGCGGCGGGTGACTGCTATTTCGGCGCGCTGGCGGTGCCACTGACCGGAGTGCTGGCTGCAGGGGAAGGTGTGTTCGGGGTAGAGTTGCCCGGCGAGGAGTTCACTGGCTGCGAACAGCAGCTCTTCGGTGTCGCCGAGGGTTTTGCCCGTTCTCTGTGCATAGGCCTGCCTGCAGTAAGGGAAAGAGGAGAGGCAGTCATCGAGCTGCTGTCTGATCTCGGAGGGGAACTGGTCGTTTTCGCCGTAGCGGGCGACCATGCCGAGCAGCATGTTCAGGCGGGCAAGGTGATCCTCTTCCAGGGCTGCGACGGTCTCGATGGCAGGCGAGAATTTCCTGGTGGTGATGCGATCCCACCACCCGAGGGTCATTTTGGCAATCTCGGAATAGAGGCCGTCATCGTGGGTGACGGCGTGGCGCAAAAGCTCGACCTGGCGTTCGACGAAGGTGCCGTAGGGGGCGGTGCGATAGTCCGAGCGCACGGCGGAGAGTGGGATTTTGCGCTGGACGCGGACGCCGCGGACATAGTACTCGCTGGGGGAGGGCATGAGGACCAGCTCGTATTCGCCGTCGGGGATCGAGACGGGCTGGGTCAGCGTGCGGTCGCGGCTGTCGCCTTCCTTGCCTTCCGAATCGGCGTAGATGCGCCCGTCGGTCAGTTGGAGGCGGGCGTTGAAGTCGGCCGGCGCTTCCAGCTTGCGCGGCCAGCGCAGGACGATCCTGTCCTCGTGGGCGTAGACGTCTTTTTCGAGATGGAGCTGTTCGAAGAAGGACTCGAAGAGCTGGTAGCGGTCAGCCAACTTCGCCGCGTTTTCGGGGGAACCGGCGGTGGGGGAATTTTCGCTGGAATTGGACTGATGAGCGCCGTTGCTCCGGGTCGTGATTGACAAGAGAAATTTGTCCTGGTTGTTGACTCGAGTCGTCAAAGAAAGATGGGGCTTCGCTGCTGACAGGCAGAGGCGCGTTGACCTTCACGGATGGCAAGAACAAAGGAGATTCCATCTTGCCGCGGGAGGGACAAGAGATGGATTCAGTTTCGCTGAATGCGCCCCAGATCGAAAGGAGCGAAGGTATTGCGCTGGCGAAGAGGGGGGAAGCTCAGTCCATTCGTTAGGGGCGAATTATATAATTTCCGGCAGTGATATTACAAATCAGAGAGGGTTTGTATGGGCGCTTGGACTTTGCCATACGGATTGTGACAGTTGGGGCCCCGGCAAATTGGGACCTGGCGGATGCAATTTAAGTGTAGAGTACCAGGAGTTGCCAATCCACGAGGGCACCCATGAGGGCACCCACAAGGGGTGCTACGGGGATTAAGGTTGGTTGGCACTGTTGCGGACGGGCTTGGGCACCCGCAAGGGGTGCCCCTATGGGGGGGACGGCAGGTTGGAAGGAAATGTCAACGGGACTCAGGAGTCGACGGACAGCACGGGTTCGCCCAGGGCTTGCCAGCGGGGGTTGATGCCGAGGCCGGGGTCGGTGGATGCGGCCATGCGGCCGTTGCGGCGCAGGGGGGCGCCTTCGGCGGTGCTGACGGTGACGTAGCTGTTGAAATCGGTGGCGGTGAAGAGGAATTCGGGCGGGGTACTGTGGGCCAGATGGGCGATGGCAGCGGTGGTGATGTCGCCGCCCCAGCTGTCTTCGATGGTCATGGCGATGCCGAGTGAGACACATAGATCGCGGGCCTGGCGGGCCTTGGTCAGGCCGCCGAATTTGCTGATCTTGATGTTGACGGCGTCCATGGCGTCATCGTTATGCGCTGAAAGGAGGGCGTCGATGCCGTCGATGGTTTCATCGAGGACGAAGGGGTGCGAGGTGCGATGGCGGATCGAGAGGTTGGCGTCGTAGCTGAGGCAGGGTTGTTCGATATAGACATCGATGTCCTGGACGCCGCGTACGACGCGGGCGGCCTCGTGGACGAGCCAGCCGGTGTTGGCGTCGGCGATGAGGACGTCGCCGGGGCCGAGGACGGCGGCCACGGCGTGGATGCGTTCGATGTCGGTGTCGGCGTCGGAGCCGACCTTGAGCTGGAAGCGGCGGTAGCCTTCGGCGCGGTAGGCGGAGACGGAGTCTGCCATTTCGGCGGGGGGGCGCTGGGAGATGGCGCGGTAGAGGATGAAGTCGTCGCCGTAGCGTCCGCCGAGGAGGACGCAGACGGGCTGGCCGGCGGCCTGGCCGAGGATGTCCCAGCAGGCAATGTCGATGCCGGATTTGACGTAGGGATGGCCCTTGAGGGCACGGTCCATCTGTTGGTTGAGGACGGCCAGCTGGCGGGGGTCGAGGCCGATGAGGTGGGGGGCGAGCTCGGCGAGGCCGGTGCGGACGCCGGCGGCGTAGGCGGGCAGATAGAATGGGCCGAGGGGGCAGACTTCGCCGTGGCCGACGAGGCCAGTGTCGGTCTCGACCTGGACGATTGTGCTGTCAAAGACGGTGACCGATTTGCCGCCGGACCAGGCGTAGCGGCCTTCGTGGAGGGGTAGATCGACCTGGTAGGCGGAGATGCGTCTGATTTTCATCGTCGGGACTCTCTATGCGGTGGTTAGCAGTTTAGCGGGGGGTGGTGTGGGTATTGGGGAAGCACGGTTTCTGGACTGTCATTGGAACGGCCCGATTTTAACACAGTTCTACGGTTAAGCCGCAGTTGGGGGAGGCAGAGGGCAGGCACAAGGCCGGCACCTACGGGGATATGGTGGGACCGGCAGGATGTGGTCTGGCGAAACTCTTTCGACTGGGCACCTGTTACGAATAGAGACACCAGGTCGGCGAGGCATGTTGTAGGGGGGGCGTTGCGGGGGCTCCGCCCCCGCACAAGGGAGGGCCGAATAGGCCCGACCGCCCGGAAAAGCAGTTTTCAGTTTTGAGTTTTCAGTTTTTAGTGAACTGCTTTGTACGTGGTGGTCAGATGGAGGGGTGGGGTCAGTGGTCAGTGGCGGGGGTTTTTCTGGCGGAAACTGGAATGGGAACTGACCTTGGCTTGGTTGGCTCCGGAGGTATGCGACTGTTCACCCCCGTTTTGGGATGCACGCCTGAACGCCTGCTCACTTGACCAATCTTGTGAGTTCGGTTACAACAGTGTGGATGAATGGTTACGCGCCTCTGCCGGAAACGGGGCGCTGCTTCTCCACTCGGCCCCCGGAAAGGAACCGACGGTTGATCGCTTACTGCCCCAGCAGCAGCTTTCAGGTTGCTGCGGAAGAAGCTCCCCTGCGTTGTCCCCTCAGCGGCGAACCATTGGAATTTCGCGACCTGCCTCCTTTTGATCCGGACCTGATTGATGGGCGTGAGCCGGGCCACTGGCGCTACCAGGCGATGTTGCCGGTGGTGGCGGAGGGGTGCGAACTGTACTCCCTGGGGGAGGGGTGGACGCCGTTGATCAAGGACAGATGGGGGGACCAGCGGGTATATTGGAAGTTTGAAGGGTTGATGCCGTCGGGCAGCTATAAGGACCGCGGGGTCAGTGTGATCGTGAACTGGCTGGTGGGGCAGGGCGTGCGGACGGTTATGGATGATTCCAGCGGGAATGCGGGGGCGAGCCTTGCCTGCTACGCGGCGAGGGCGGGGCTGTTTGCGCGGATATTTGTGCCGGCGTATGCGCCGCAGCCGAAGAAGGCGCAGATCGCGGTATACGGGGCGGAGCTGGTTGAGGTCAGCGGGCCGCGTACGGCGGCGACGGAGGCGGCTGAAGCGTCAGAGACGGGCGTTGATGTGGTGTACGCTTCTCATGCGTGGCATCCGGCCTGTTTGCTGGGTTTCATGACGAATGCGTGGGAGATCTGGGAGCAGCTAGGGGGGAGAGTACCGGACTGGTTTGTGAGCCCGGTCGGGTATGGCGGCCTATTTCTGGGTGCGTGGCGGGGTTTTCAGCATCTGCACCGCAGCGGCGTAATAGCCAGATTGCCGCGGATGGTGGCGGTGCAGGCTGAGCCGATCACGCCGATCTGCGACGCTTTTCACGAGGGGCACAGCGAGATCGTGCCGCGCCGGCAGGTTGCGCCGAGCATTCTGGCCGACGGCATCGCGGTGGAGAGACCGGTGCGGAACCGCTCGATATTGTGGGCGTTGCGGCAGTCGGGCGGTACGGCGATCGTGGTCAACGATGAGGAGATTCTGGAGGCGCAGGAGCGTTTGGCGCAGCGGGGGCTTTTTGTGGAGCCTACGAGCGCCACGGTGGCGGCGGCTCTGACGGAGTTGGGTCCCCAACTGAAACCTTCGGATACCGTGGTCGTTAACCTGACGGGACTGGGGCTGAAACGGTTGCCAGCAGTTTAGCGTTTTTCTGTGCCAGGGAGGCATTGGCATGGAGCAGGAGTTCAATGTTTTGCGGGAACTTGAGGAAGCGGTGGATGTCCGTTTCAATGATCGCGGCCTGTTGCAGCGCGCGTTTGTTCATCGCAGTTATCTTCACGAGGCCGAAGAGGACAGCGCGCTGCAGGACAATCAGCGTCTTGAGTTTCTGGGCGACGCGGTGCTGGGTTTCGTTGTGAGCGAGCTGCTGTTCAGGCGCTATCCTGAGCGGCGGGAAGGGGAGTTGACCAATCTGCGGTCGGCGCTGGTGAAACGCGAGACGTTATCACGCTTCGCCAAGGAGCTGGGATTGGGCGACTATCTGCTACTGGGGCGGGGTGAGGAGGAGAGCGGGGGCCGCAGACGCCATACGACGCTGTGCGATACGTATGAGGCATTTGTCGGCGCCTTCTATCTTGATCAGGGGATGGAGGCGCTGCGCGGGTTTCTTGAACCGCGGCTGATTGAGGAGATTGGGCGCGTGGCGCAGCATGCGTTGACCAAGGATCCAAAGAGCCGTCTGCAGGAGTGGGTGCAGGCGGCGACGGGTCAGACCCCTCGTTACAGGACGGTGCATACTGAGGGACCGGACCATGCCCGGCTTTTCACGCGGCAGGTGACGATTGGCAAGCAGCCCTACGGCGTCGGCCAGGGGCAGAGCAAGCAGGAGGCCGAGCAGGCTGCGGCGGCGATGGCGCTGTTTCGCCTGGGGCAGACGATGCCCGGGTACGAAGACAGCGGACTGGCTGAGGAGTACGAACTGGCGTCTGTGGAGATGGAAGAGATGAAGAGCGAACGTTGAAAGCCGTTTGGCCGCCGTCAGCGTTCTGCTCCGTACATTGGGCTACCCCTCGTGTACGGGCTCTCCAATCGCCGCCCTCTCTCTACGCTCACCCCTTCAGGTCGGGCCATAGACCGGCGTTGCGACAAGCCGGCGTCTGTTGCGTATTTTGGCAACGTAGAAGAGAGCGATGCAGAAAAGTATCGATTGCAGCAGGACAATCGACGCCCCGCTGGACACATCCACGTAGAAGCTGAGATACATTCCGACCAAGCCGGTCACGGCGCCCAAAAGGGTCGAGTAAATTATCAGGCGGTGAAAGCTGTCGGTCATCAGCCGCACGGTGATCGGTGGAACGACGAGGGCGGCGCCGATCATGGTCACGCCCATGATCTGGACTGCGGCGATGATCACGCCCGCCAGGATCAGGGCGAACCAGGTCTCGATCCAGAAGGTGGGGATCCCGTAGACCTGAGCGACCTCGGAATTGAATGTCGTGAAGAGCAGCTGCTTGTAGAAGAAGAAGATCATAAAGGTCGCGGCCAGGGTAACGAAGACGATCACGGCAATGTCCATGGGAGTAACGCCGAGGACATTGCCGAAGAGGGCGGCGTCGAAGGATTGGGAGAAGCGGCGGTAGCGTGAGATGAGGGCGACCCCGAGCGCGAAACTGGCGGTTGTGACCACGCCGATGGCGGCGTCGGCGCTGATAGTGGTTTTGCGAACGGTCTGGTTGATGAGCAGGGCAGCAATAAAGCCCCACGAAACAGCCCCGACGTAAAAGTTGAACTGAAGGATAAAGGCGACGACCGCCCCGCCGAAGACGGCGTGGGAGAGGCCGTGGCCGATGAAACTCATGCCGCGCAGGACGATGTAGACGCCGATCAGGGCGCAGAGGCCGCCGACGAGGACGGCGGCGATGGTACCGTTGCGGAAGAACTCATATTGAAACGGAGCAAGCAGAACGTCCATAGCGGTCAGGCCTCCTTTGAGGCAGGAATGGGCTGAACGGTTTTTTCGATGCTGTCATGATTGGGCAGTCCGCCTTCGACCGGGTCGGGGAGCACTTCCTTCAGACCGTGGGGATGGGGCCTCTGCTGGACGAAGATCATGTCGTCCTGGCGGAGGACGATAAAGTTTCCTTTGTAAGCATCACTTAGAATCTCTTCGGTGAAGATCTCTTGCGGCGGTCCCTGGGCTACGATGCGGCGGTTGAGGCAGACGACCCAGGGCACATGGGCGGCAGCCATGTTGAGGTCGTGGGTTGTCAGCAGGATGGTCATTCCCTCTTGGTTAAGCATGGTGAGCCAGTGGAAGATATTTTCGGCACTGCGGACATCGACGCCGGTGGTGGGCTCATCGAGGACGAGGACTTCGGGGTCTGCGACCAGGGCCCGGGCGAGGAAGACGCGTTGCTGCTGTCCGCCGGACAGGTCGCGAATATGGCGTTCTGCCAGATGGCCAATCTCCAAGCGGGCCAGGATTTCGCGCGCGCGTTTGCGCTCGCGGCGGCGAGGCCAGGGCCAGATATTCTGGCGGTGGTCAAGGCCCATCAAGACCACTTCCTCGGCGGTGACGGGGAAACTCCAGTCGACGGTCTCGATCTGCGGTACATAGGTGATACGCAGATCAGGTCGCACGCGCTGGATCTCTCCGTCTCGCGGCGTGAAGAGGGTCAGAATGAGCTTCAACAGGGAGGTCTTACCGGCGCCACTTGGCCCGACCAGGCCGACGAACTGGCCGGGATGGAGATGCAGGTCGATGTCGTCCAAGACATTGAAGGAGCCATAGCCGAAGGCCACGTGTTTCAGTTCGATTAGTGGATCCATTTGGACTTCCTTTGGAGGAGAGAGTAGAGAGGAGTGAGGAGAGAGAGGAGCCTCTCACCTCTCACTCCCTCTGCGCGTTACTCTCCTGCTTTACTCCCTTTATTCGGTGTCGGGCACGTTGCCGACTTCTTCGCCATCCATCAGGGAGGGGGCGCCCCCTAGCGTAGCGGCAAGCGTCCTCATGTTTTCTTCCATCATACCGAAACAGGTGAGCAGCCGGCGATTGGATTCAGGGCTGGTTGGCGGCATGTGCTCCCCACAATTGGCGTCAGGCGCCGGCAGAATCGCGGCAGTCTGTGCAGTGCCCAAAGAATGAGACGTGACTGACGTCGATCTCAAAGTCGTACTGGGTATCCATCGCCCGGCGAAAGGACCGTAAGTCGCTGTGGGGCAGCTCAAGCAGGCTGTCGCAGGTGCGGCAGACGAGATGGTGATGCGGCTCGGGGCCGGCCAGTTCGTAGGCAAGACGGCCGTCGGCCATATGCACCATCGCGAGGATGCGCTGTTCCGTCAGAAAGTGCAGAACCCGGTAGACAGTGGCCCGGCTCAGCGTGGGAGCGATGCGGTGTACATGGTCGTACACATCTTCGGGCGTGACATGGTCACCGAGTTGACAGACGGCGTCGAGGATGAGCTGGCGTTGGGGTGTTACCCGGTAGCCGGATTTGCGTAACTGTCGATTGATCTCCGTCGTATTGTGGGACATGGTAATTTTGTTTATTGCGAATTTTCGCAATAAGGTGCGGTTTGGCACCGCCCGACGGCGGTGTCAACAGCGATTTCCCGTTAGCTTCTTTCTTGCTTCTGAGTCAACCTTACTGACTGTACCATCTTGCTGGCAAGACAGGAAATCCTCAAATGCTCCACAGAACCCCTGCATCGAGGCGGTCTGCTGCTGACCGGACTTACTCCGTGTCCGGCACATTGCGGGTGTCGATATGGTCCGCCAGCGAGCCGTCGCCGCCAAGCGCTTCGGCCAAAGTCTTTATGTTTTGGACGCGCATGTGGTTTCTTCCTGAGGCGCCGGTTCGGAGGCGATTTCGTCCTGGGAGGCGGGTTCGGAGGCGGCCTGTTCGGGGGCCAGGGGTACACAGGCGGCCATGAGGAGCAGCAACGCAACGAGTGACAGCAGTGTCGCAGATGAGTTTCGCGTGACGGGACTCCTTTGTCCGGTTGGGATCTGTCGCGAGTTTTAAAGAGCGATAATCATGGCACCTTTTCGAATCAACATAACTCGGAATCACTGAGTTTATTGGTTAACAGAAGTATCCGGGCCGGGCACGTTGCCGGTCTCCAGACCATCCATCAGCGAGGGGTCGCCGCCGAGGACTTCCGCCATGGTTTTGAGGTTTTCCACCATCATACTTATGTAGGAGTGTTCAGGGTCGCCCGGATCTCCGGGGAGATCGTCGTCGCTCAGGGTGCTGACAAATTCGACGCCGACCTCGCGGCCGATCTGTTCGACGACGGGTGAGGGGAAGACCTCCGAGCCGAAGATGGCTGGTACGCCGCCTTCGCGCAGCTGGTCGATGAGGGCGGCGACTTCCTGGCCTGAGGGTTCGGAGAAATCGGCGGGTTGGATGGCGCCCAGGACTGTGTAGCCGTAACGGGGGGCGAAGTAGGCGAAGGAGTCGTGATAGGTGTATAGTTTGCGGTTTTCTGCGGGGATGCTTGCGGTCGCGGCTTGGATGGCAGCATCGAGGGCTTCGATGCGGGCGGCGAACTCGTCATAGTTGGCCTGGTAGGCTTCGGCGTTGTCGGGGTCGTGGGCGGTCAGCTTTTGGCGTACGATTTCGGCGTATTGGAGTGCGAAGATGGGGTCGGTCCAGAGATGGGGATTGGGGCTGCCGGCCTCTTCGGGAAAGGAGAAATCGAAAACGTAGTCTTCGGGGTCGATGACCAATTCACCGAGGAGGACGATCTCGCCTCCGTCCTTCAGATTGGCCTCGGCCATCTGCATTGCGGATTTTTCCAGGTCGAGCCCGTTGATGAAGATAAGGTCGGCACCGGCCAGGGTGACGGCATCGGAGGGGGCGAGCTCGAAGGTATGGGAGTCGGTGCCGGCGGGCACGAGGCCGGTCAGTTCGACATGGTCACCGCTGATGTTGTAGACGATGTTGGTGATGGGGGAGACGGTGGCGACGACCTGGAGGCGGCCCGATGCAGGTTCCGACGTATTTACTACGCAGGCTGACAGGAGGAAGATTAGCGCCAGGAGAGGGAGAATCCTAGGTGATAAGCGCATGCGTGCGATGCCTTTCAGTGACGAAAAGGGTTAGTCTCTGCGGAAATATTGGATGTTTCCGTAATGCTAATTTCTGGAATTCTACCAATTCTAGCATTATTCCCTCAGGCCTTCAAAGTCAGTTGGTATGTGTTCCCGGATTGGGGATGTGGATTGGGTTGGAGGTGAGAGGCGGGTTGGGGGCGTTGGCGGGGGCTGGGCGAGGTGAGAGGGAAGGTCCCAAGTGGACTTTGAATTGGGGTAGTGCCAATCGTGCGACCAACTCGATGAGGGCTGCGTAAATTCGGCTACGTTGGAGTTTGCAGGAAGAAGAACGGCCAGAATCTCGCCTAGTAGAGGTCCTCGCGCCTGAGGCTGAGATTTTCAGGCCAGCCTCCGGCGGAGTGTACGGGTAGTATTTCGGCCAGGGAAGCGCCGTGGGCTGCGGCCGCCGGTTTGCGGCGGAGGAGCAGGGCTTCGGCATCCATGTCCACTTCTGCGGTCTCCCATCCGGCGGCGTTCCAGGCGTGCGCGGGGCTGCGCCTGTTGGGCACGGTTTGGTTGGACCACCAGGAGCGGTGAAGACGGGCCGACGGGGGCAGAGGAAAGCCAATGATGGATTCGAGCTCGCTGAAGGTGGTTTTCCACTCCCGGGTTGGGAGTCGGCGCAGGTGGGTGTACAGGCGGTGGTACTTTCCATTTGCGGTTTTTTGGCGGTACTGTTGTTCTTTGTTCATAGTGATGCCCAATTTTCAAGTCGGCGCCAAAGGAAAGAGTAGGTCAATCTTTAGCATTATAGTCGGATCTCACTATCTCTCCACTTCCAGGCGTGTCTGAGGTTTTTCTGACCGGAAATCTGCAGGCCCATAGTATTGTCAATGCACGAGGGCACCCCACAAGGGCACCCACAAGGGGTGCCCCTACGGGGGCGCTTGGGGGGAAGGTGGGGTCGATGTGTGAGGCCGGGCCAGGGCACCCACAAGGGGTGCCCCTACGGGGGGATGGTCGGGTGGAAGGAAATGTCTTGGGGCCATAATGTACATTATATGGTCTGTCGCGCAGTGCAGCCCCTGACATATTCACGCGGTTTCATTTGAAATCGACATTGTGAAGACAGTCTTTTGGGACATGACTCAACATGTCCATTTGATCAGTCGAACTTGACCTGACTTTAACACAATGATATAGTTGTGTCATGATCCCGGAATTTGGTCCTAGCGGCAATCTTCCTCCGGGTATTCACTGGGCCACCTGGGGTGAACTCTATGAGAGATTCGGGACAACTCCGTGGCGTCGGCAATTGCTCGTTGGACTTCGACTCGCCGTTGAGAACCTGCGTCAGGCTGGTTGTCTTACAGCTTACGTAGACGGCAGCTTGGTTTCATCGAAGTCTGAGCTTGCAGATTTCGACGCGTGCTGGGAGGAGGCGGGTGTGGATCTGGAGAGGCTCGACCCCATACTGTTGACATTTGCAGACGGACGCTCTGCTCAGAAAGCCAAGTACGGCGGTGAGCTATTTCCGGCGTCCGCCATAGCCGGCTTAGAGGAAGGTGTCTTCCTGGACTTCTTTCAGACTGATAAGGATACAGGTGCCAGGAAAGGCATCGTAGCCTTAAAACTCGGAGGTCCAATATGATCAAGAATGAAAGACAGTATCGAATCACCAAGGCACAGGCAGAACGGTTTGCCAAGGCGCTGCGCAGTCTTGATGCCGGCGGCCCGGACCGGTCCGAAGTGACTTCACGTCTGCTTATTGTGCAGAAAGAGGCGCTACAGAGCCAGCTATCTGACCTGGAAGGGGATATTCAGGAGTATGAAGCGCTTAAGGCGGGAAACTTTGCTTTTGAGCAGTTGGAGGAGATTTCGGAACTTCCCGGGCTCCTGATCAGGGCACGCATTGCGAGCGGGCTCAGTCAGCGGGGCTTGGCTGACCGCCTGGGATTGAAGGAGCAACAGATTCAGCGCTATGAAGCTAACGACTATGCATCAGCGAGCTTCACCAGGATAAGAGAGATTGTGTCCGCACTGGGTGTTGGGGGGAGTAATGGGTGATAGTTTCCAATTCATTCGATCCAGATGCGGGAAGAGCAGTGAGTGGGAACTGCCATGGGTGCAGGTCAATGGGAGATGCTTAAACTTGCGTGTGCATCTTAGATTTGGGGTGGGAACAGTCTGGCGAGGAATCGGCGCCAGCGGTGGCTGGGGTTGTTTACCGTCTTTGGGCGAGACGCAGTGCAGGCGCCAGGCCTGGCCGTACGGCGGCGTGCGTCAGTTGGGGCGGGTGCGAGGGCAGGCACAAGGCCGGCACGTAAGGGAATCTGATGGGACTGGCGGGACGCGGTCGGGCCAGACACGGTCGATTAGGGACCTGCTACGAATATCGAGACCAGGTCGATGAGGCAGTAGGGGGGGCGTTGCGGGGGCGGAGCCCCCGCACAAGGGAGGGCCGACTAGGCCCGACCGCCCGGAACTGCAGCAGTTAGTAGTCAGTAGTTAGTAGTCAGTGAAGGCGCTTAATCTGGTGGAAACTGGAATGGGAAGTGACCGTGGTTTGGTTGGCTCCGGAGGTATGCGACTTTTTGCCCCCATTTGGGGATGCACGCTAACCTGCCGTTCGTTGACCTGAGGCAGTACGTCCGTTATACTGAGCGCAGCCCAAAACCAGGTTTTCGCGCCTTATATTTAGGAGTGTAATGATGGCAACAGTTTCGACGGCTCCGGCCTCTCAGGCTAACGGCCCGCCCGATTCAGCGGCGGCGGCCCATGGCCTGGAGATGGGCAACGGCTTGATAGCGGGGACGGCGTCCCCGGAAAGTGTCAGGGAGTTTTATGCTGAGAATGGCTATTATATTTTGCCGGATGCGCTGACGGCGGCGGAGGTGGAGGCGCTGCGGGCGGAGACGACGGCTATCTGCAAGGGTGAGCGGGGGGACGTGGATGGGTTTGAGCCGAATGTTCCCGGTGAAGGTGAGGACGACGTGCTGCGGCGGTATCTGTGCATCCACTTTCCGCACAAGATTTCGGAGGTGATGCTGGGTTATCTCGGCCACCGGCATATTGCGGAGGTGCTGACGCAGGTTATCGGGCCAAACGTGAAGTGTATGCAGTCGATGCTGTTTATCAAGGCGACAGGGAAGCCGGGGCAGGCGTGGCACCAGGACGAGTATTTTATCCCGACGCGCGACCGGACGCTTACGGGGGCGTGGATCGCGCTGGACGATGCGACGGTGGAGAACGGGTGCCTGTGGGTTATTCCGGGCTCGCACAAGCGGGGCATTATCTGGCCGCAGCATGACCATGACGATCCGCGCTTCGACTGCGCGGGCGAGGCGTACGGATTCCCTTATGGGGATGAGGACTCGATCCCGGTGGAGGTGAAGGCGGGGGCGCTGGTCTTTTTCAACGGCTATCTGCTGCACCGCTCGTTCCCGAACCGGGCGCAGAGCGGGTACCGGCGGGTGCTGGTGAATCATTACATGAGCGCGGAGTCTTATTTGCCGTGGCGGAGCCCGAAGGAAGACGAACACATGGCGACGGCGGACTACCGGGACGTTGTGATGATTGCGGGCGAGGACCCGTACCCGTGGAAGGCGTACGAGGAGATGGCGTTGCCAAAGGTGAGGCCTAGCGGTGAGGGCGGCTGTGAGAACTGGCGCAGAAATCCCAAGCGCGAGAAGCTGCCCTTTTTCAAAGATGGATTCCGACCTGGAGACGCGCCTGAAGATGACGACTGATCTTTGCTTTAGAGACGGGAGGAAACTGGCCGCGGGCATCCGCAGTGGGGCTTTCTCCAGTGTGGAGGTGACGGCGGCGCATATTGCGCAGATCGAGCGGGTGAATCCGGCGGTCAACGCGGTGGTGACTTTTCTGCCGGAGCAGGCGCTGGCAGGGGCGAAGGCGGCTGACGAGGCGCTGGCGCGGGGGGAAGAGGTCGGGCCGCTGCACGGTCTGCCGATGCTGCACAAGGACACGACGGACACGGCGGGCATTCGCACGACGTACGGTTCGCCGATCCACAAGGACAATGTGCCGGAGCAGAGCCAGCTGATCATCGAGCGGCTGCATGCTGCGGGTGCGATCCCGATGGGCAAGACGAACGTGCCGGAGTTCGGGGCGGGTTCGCAGTCATTTAACCCTGTATTCGGGGCGACGGGCAATCCGTACGACCCTAGCAAGACGTGCGGGGGGTCGAGCGGCGGGCAGGCGGTGGCGCTGGCTTGCGGGATGACGCCGTTGGCGGACGGCAGCGACATGGGCGGCTCGCTGCGCAACCCGGGGAACTTCTGCAACGTGGTCGGTTTCCGGGTTTCGCCGGGGCGGGTGCCGGTGTGGCCGAGTCTGACGGCGTGGTCTGGTCTGTCGGTACAGGGGCCGATGGGGCGCACTGTGGCGGACGCGGCTTTTCTGCTGAGTGTGATCGCGGGGCCGGATGCGCGCTCGCCGATTGCGCAGTCGGAGCCGGGCAGCGTTTTTGCGCGGCCTTTGGAACGCGATTTCAGCGGAGTGCGCATCGCGTACAGCGCGGACCTGGGGGGCGAGTTCCCGGTTGATCCGCGCGTGCGGGATGCAATCGAGGGGCAGCTGGCGGCGTTCAGCGGGCTTGGCTGCGAGGTGGCTGATTTCAGCGGCGCGGGCGCGACGCGGGAGCGGGGTGACGGGCCGGGATTGCCGGACTTCGGCGACGCGGACGAGGTTTTCAAGATCATGCGGGCGTGGAGTTTCCATCATTCGCACGGGCCGTTGCTGGCAGAGCACCGCCACCAGATGAAGGATACGATCATCTGGAACGTCGAACAGGGGGCGCTTCTGAGCGGCGCGGACCTGGGGCGGGCGGAGGAGATGCGCACGACGTTGTACCATGCGATGCGCCAGTTTATGGACACATACGAGTTCCTGCTGCTGCCGGTCAACCAGGTGCCGCCTTTTTCGGTTGACGTGCCCTATCCGATGGCAATCGACAGCGGCGACGGGGTCGTGGAGATGGAGACGTATATCGACTGGATGAAGTCGTGTTACTACATTACCGTGACCGGTCATCCGGCGATTTCGGTGCCTTGCGGGTTTACGCCGGAGGGGCTGCCGGTGGGTGTGCAGATTGTGGGGCGGCACCGGGATGATTTTGGCGTGCTGCAGATGGCGCATGCGTTTGAGCAGGCGACGCGGGTGGGGGAACGGCGGCCGGGGGTTATTGGCAGGTAGGTTCCGCTGACATTTCGGGGATGTCGATCAGGATTCAACCGGAACGGAAGGCCTGCAGGCCTGTCAGAGATGTTTCTCGCTTGAATGTTGCAATAAACAAAACGATCCGCGAAGTAACGCGAAGGGTCGCGAAGAACACCAAATGAGTACTGGTTATTTTTTGGCGCAATTGCGGGGCCCTTAGGGCAAAAGCAGTTTGCTCCCGCAATTCGCTGGTCTGTCAAACGTTAACGAGCCCAGTTGTAAGTGGATTTGCCTGCGCTTAGTCGGTAGGCTTTGGCAGACCCCAGATGCGGGCGGCGGTTCCTCCTAGTATTCTCTCTTTGTCATCATCACGAAGAAACGGCAGGCCTTCCTGGATCAGGCGCAGCTCCTGGGCCAGAGAGGGCCAGTTGTGCTTGGCGCGATGGTGGGCGGGGTATCCGGTGCCCCAGATGATGCGCTCGGCGCCGAAGGCTGAGAAGATGCGGATGATGAAGGGGTGCACGTCGGTGTAGGGGTAGTCCCGGCGGGCGTGGCCGTTGACGTCGGACAGTTTGACGTGGACGTTTTCGTAGCGGGCGAGGTCGACGATGGGCTGGTAGTCGGCTTCGGCGGCGTCGACTTTGGGGTAGCCGAGATGGTCGAGGATCAGGGTGAGGTGGGGGTAGCGGCGGGCGATGGCTGCTACCTGGTCGGCCTCTGCGGCGCTGAGGTGGAACTGGATGACGGCGTTGGCGGCGGCGATTTCCTCCCACATGGGCCCGTTCCGGGTTGTGAGCAGGACTTTCTCATCGGGGTAGTACATGGGATGGAAACGGAACCCGGCGAGGCCGCGTTCGTGGAACCAGTAGCGGACATGGTCGGCGTTTTTCGGATCCTGGGGGTCGATGAGGCCGTGGCCGACGAAGCGATGGGGGAAGCGGGCGGCGGAGTCGGCGATGTAGCCGTTGTCCCAGGTGGACCAGCTGGTCTGGACGAGCACGGCCCAGTCGACGCCGTGGGCGTTCATCTCGGCGAGGAGTTCGTCGGCGGTGCCGGGTTCGTCGGGGTAGGTATTCCAGGTAGGGGCGGTGGGGCCGACCGGATATTTGGGGGGATCGATTTCCCAGACGTGGACGTGGGTGTCTACTATCATAGGGTGCCTCTCAAGGTCTGTAATGGGGCCTGCGACTCGCCCCTGTTGTTTGGCAGGGCGGCTTTTGCTTTGGCATAATGCAGAGACCGCCTTCCCGTTTTCTGCCTTCCCATTTCTATATGGCAGTTGGCGGACAGAAGGCGTCCGGCGGGCTGCGAAGGCAGGGGAACAGGGTGGATTACGGAAGGGCGCAGTGGAGTTGATTTTACTCGCGGCGACCATTGAAATCAAGTGGTTGGCGAGCGGATCAAGTGAAAAGGAGGACGCGGGCAACGGGGCCTCTGTCCTAACGGAAAGGACAAAGACCATGACAGCGGTACACAGACGATTTATCCTCGTTGTCCTTGTGCTGGCCCTGGTGCTGTCGGGCTGCACCGCGATCTCCGGCGATGATGCGCCTGCGGCGGCTGAGGTGGCGCAGGCTACTGAGGCGCCGGAACCGACGGCGACGGCGGTGGAAGAGCCGACTGCCACGCCGGAACCGGAACCGACGGCGGTTGCAATCGGACCGCCGCCGGCCTTTCGTGAAGAGCTGCAGGCCACGGACCCGGCGACGGTGGTGCTGGGCGCGGGCACACCCCAGGTAGTGGAACTGTTCGCATTCTGGTGACCGGTCTGCGTACGCTTTGCGCCTGTGGTTCACAGGCTCGAGATTGATTACTGGGGACAGGTTGAGTTCTTCTATCTGGATATTGACGACCCTGCGGTGGCGCAGTACAAGCAGCAGTTTGGTTTCCGCTATCAGCCGCATCTGATCCTGCTGGACGGGGAGGGGAATGTGGTGCAGGAGTACGTTGGCGCGCAGCCGGAGGCGGATTTGCGCGTCGCGCTGGACAATTTGATAGGGCAGTAGTCAAAAGGCAGTAGTCAGTAGTCAGTGGTCAGTGGTCAGCGATGGGGAGTTGGTCGACAGGATATGACAGCAGAGCTTGCGGAAGTGACGATTGAACAGCTACAGGAGGATATGGTAGCGGGGGCGCGGACGGCTGTCGATATTGCCGAGGGATATTTGGCGACTATCGAGGCGGTTGACGATGCGCTGTGCTCGGTGATTGAGACGAATCCGGATGCGCTGGCGCTCGCGGAGCAGAGGGACGGCGAGCGGGCGGCGGGTCAGGTGCGCGGGCCGTTGCACGGGATCCCTTTTTTGTTGAAGGACAACATCGATACGGACGACCGTATGCAGACGACGGCGGGCTCGCTGGCTCTGCTGGGGTCACGGCCGGCGGGTGATGCGACGGTGGCGGCGGCGCTGCGGGAGGCGGGGGCGGTGATCCTGGGCAAGGCCAACCTGAGTGAGTGGGCCAACTACCGCTCGACAGAGTCGACGAGCGGCTGGAGCGCGCGCGGGGGTCAGTGCCGCAACCCTTATGATTTCAGCCGCAATCCGGGCGGTTCCAGCTCGGGGTCGGGGGCGGCGGTGAGTGCGAATCTGGCGGCGGCGGCGCTGGGCACGGAGACGGACGGGTCGATCGTGAACCCGTCGGGGGCGTGCGGCATCGTGGGCATTAAGCCGACGGTGGGGCTGAGCAGCCGGGCCGGGGTGATCCCGATCTCGCATACGCAGGATACGGTTGGGCCGATGGCGCGTACGGTTGCTGACGCGGCGGCCGTTCTGGGCGCGCTGACAGTGGCGGACGAGCACGATGCGGCGACGGCGGCCAAGGGCAGGAAGGTTCACGGCGACTACCGTCCTTTTCTGGACGCGGACGGCTTGCGGGGGGCGCGTATCGGCGTTGCCCGCAGAGGGGTGAGCGGATATGACGAGGCCACGGACGTGGTGTTCGAGGAGGCGATCCGAGCGGTCCGCGACGCGGGTGCGGAGGTGGTGGATCCCGCCGATATTCCAACGGTAGACGGCGAGAGAATGGGCGAATGCGAAAGGATCGTCATGCAGACGGAGTTCAAGCATGGCATTGCGGCGTATCTGGCGACGCGGGTTGTGGTGGATGCGGCGCTGGCGCAGCCGCGTTCGCTAGCCGATCTGATCGCGTTCAACCTGGCGCACGCCGAGCAGGAGCTGGCCGTTTTCGGGCAGGAGCAGTTTGAGCGGTCGCAGGAGAGCGGGCCGCTGGATGGGGAGGTGTACCTGGAGGCGCTGGCGGCGGGACAGCGGCTGGCGGGCGTTGAGGGGCTGGATGCGGTGCTGGACGAGCACGGTCTGGATGCGCTGATCGCGCCGACGGGCGGGCCGGCGTGGCCGCTGGACCCGGAGGAGGCGGGGGATGCGGTGCATGGCGGCAGTTCGCGTTATGCGGCGATAGCGGGCTATCCGCTGGTGACTGTGCCGGCGGGCTTCGTTGCGCAGGGGGCGGGAGCCGGCGCGGGGAGTGAACTGCCGATCGGTCTCACGTTTATGGGACGGGCGTGGAGCGAGGCGACGTTGATTCGCCTGGCTTACGCGTTTGAGCGGATCACGCAGGTGCGGCGGGCGCCGTAACTGCGGGGATAATGGTCGGTGGTCAGTCGCGAGAGGATTCTTTTGATGTTGTTGGTTCTCAGGGGCGGGGAGAGAGAATGAGCCTGCAAACTGATCTCAAGTCGGAAAAGGTGAGCCATCTGGCCGTCAGCGGATTCGCGCAGGTGGCCTTGGGCACTTCGGTGCGGGATACGCTGGCCAGGATGCGGGCGGACAGACGGGTCGTCTGCCTGGTGGTTGAGGCGGGCGCGGCGGCCGGCGCCGGCGGCGGGCAGGCAGGGGACTCGCGGCAGGCGCGGCTTGTGGGCATCTTTACTGAGCGGGATGTGATGCGCAAGGTGATCGACGTGCCGGGGATGCTGGAGAGACCGGTAGACGAGGTGATGACCACGGACCCGATTACAGTCGGCCCGGACGCGTCGGCGGCGGAGGCTTTGCGGCTGATGGAGAGGAATCATTTTCGCAACCTGCCGATTGTCGACGGAAGCGGCAGGCTGTTGGGGATCATGACGCACCAGGCGATTATTGATTACCTGGCGGACCGTTATCCGGTCGAGGTGTTGAACCGGCCGAGCGAGCCGGAGCGGTTCCCGCGTAAGGCAGAGGGGGGGTAGGGGGAACTGCAGTTTTTAGTAGTCAGTTTTTAGTTTTTAGTGAACTGCATGGTCCACGAGGTAGGTACTCTCAGTGGGAGGCGGGGGAGCGTGGAGAGGAGCGAGCTGTCTCGCCTACTTTGCCGGCGCCGGCGCATATTCGGAGCCCGGCAGGAGGCGGGATGGGGGGAAGCCCGGTCGCCGCGGGTGGCCAAGGTCATATTCGCCACACACTCGCTGCGGCGGGGGGTTTAGGGGGGGC
>WTGY01000062.1 GCA_011523365.1 Caldilineaceae bacterium | reverse complement strand
GATGTTGTTGGGGGGGGCGTTGCGGGGGCGGAGCCCCCGCACAAGGGAGGGCCGACTAGGCCCGACCGCCCAGAACTGCAGTAGATAGTAGTCAGTGGTTAGTGGTCAGGGGCGGCGCTTTCTCTGATTCGGAGTTGATGGGGGGGTGGCTGTGGATAGACTGAGGCATGAAGTATGCGTGAGTATGGCACTATTTTGGGATGCACTTGGATCGGCTATTGGTGACCGCTGGGCGCAGAATTGAAATCTGACATGGACTGGAGTTGAGTATGGCTGAGAAGCTGCGCGCTGCCGTCATTGGCGCTGGCGGGATATCGTCTAATCATATTCACGGTTACCTGGCCTGCGGCCGATATGAGGTGGTCGCTTTGGCCGATCTGAGTGCGGAGGCGATGGCGGAGAAGAACGAGCAGTTCGGCATCGCGCCGGCCCACTACAGCGACGGCCGCGAGATGATGGAGAAGGAGCGGCCGGACGTCGTGTCGATCTGTACGTGGCACAAGGGCCATGCTCCCTGGACTATTGCCGCCGCGTCCTTCAGGCCCCAAGCGATACTATGCGAAAAACCGATGGCCGACACCGTGGGCGCTGCCGAGCAGATGCTGATCGCCTGCCGGCGCCACGACGTTAAGCTGGCCGTTGGTCATCAGCGCCGCTTTCTTCCGGCTTACACGCTGGCCAAGGAGCTGATTGGGTGTAACGCCATTGGGGACGTGAACCTGATACAGAGCCTGGGCGGCGACGGTCTGCCGAACTACAGCTCGCACCAGACCGATATGTACCGCTACCTGCTGTCGGACGACGAGTGTGTGTGGGTGATGGGTAATATCGAGCGCAAGACGGACCAGTACGAGCGCGCCACGCGCATCGAGGACCGGGCGATGGCCGTCTTTCAGTTCGCGGGGGGGCCGCGGGCGATGATCCTCAGCGACCTCGTGCCGAACCATTATCAGGGCGCGCATATTTTCGGAAGCGAGGGCATGATCAGCATCACGACGGAAACGCTTGATATTCTGAATGCAAAGAGCGGCGGTCGCTGGGAGAGGCATGTGCCGGACGGCAAGTTCTACACGGTGGAAGAGTTGGGCAACCGCTTCGAATGGCAGGAGGGTGCGGCCGGCCAGGCAGACGAGCTGGCGGATTGGGTTGAAGGCAAGGTCGACGCGCACAGGGGGCAGGGCGAGCATGGCTACAAGGCCCTGCAGATGATCCACGCGGTTTATGAGTCGGCGCGGATGCATGAGAGAGTGGAGATGCCGCTGCAGACACGGGTCAATCCTTTGGACCTCATGGTGGATTCAGGGCACTTGACACCGCAACGTCCAGGAAAGTACGATATACGCGCCTTGCGCCTGCGCAAGGAAAACATGCGAGAAGATACGCTCAATCAATAGCAATTATCGATCTCTGCTCAACGGGAATGCACTCAGGAGGGCATGACCATGAAACTCACGGCCGAGCAACTTGAGCAATACGACGAAGAGGGCTATGTCATCGTTCGCGACGTTTTCGATCCAGAACAGGACATCGATCCGGTTATCGAAGAGTACAAGGGTGTGTTGGACAACCTGGCTCACGACTTGTATGACGCGGGTGAGACCACTTCTCTATACGAGGAACTTCCCTTTGCCGAGCGGCTGATTGCCATCTACCAGGAAAGCGGCAAGGTCCATGCCCAATACTTCGACTTTTCGCTGCCGCAGGGAAATGTTAAGCCGGACACGCCGTTCTGGGCGGGCCCCGCGGTCTTCGGCATGTTGACAAACGAGAGTTTGCTGGATTCGGTCGAGTCCATCCTGGGCGGCGAGATCTACTCCAACCCCGTACAGCATGTTCGCCTCAAGCCGCCGGAACATCTCACGCCGATCAATCAGGAGACCGGGCGCGTCATGCTGGGCAAGACGGTCGTCCACCAGGACCATGGGGTGGTCAGGACGGAGGCGGACGAGACGCAGATGCTGACGGTCTGGTTCCCGCTGATGGATGTGAACGTGGAAAACGGTTGCCTCTGCGTCTGGCCGGGGAGTCAAAAGCGCGGCTTGATCGACCACTGCCCCACCAATCTCGGTCTGGCGGTTCCGGGTAAGCTGTTGGAAGGCAAGGCCCGGCCTATGATCATGAACAAGGGCGATGCGTTGCTGATGCACAAGCAGACGCTGCATGCCTCCTACTCGAATAACAGCGATACGATCCGCTGGAGCTTCGACATACGGTATAACCCGACCGGACAACCGACGGGGAGGCCGGCTTTCCCAGGCTTTGTCGCGCGCAGCCGCAAGTACCCCGACACGGTACTGCGCGAACCGGCGGCGTGGGAGAAGCTGTGGCGCGATACGCGCGATCACATGGCAAAGGTAGAAGACAAGACGAGCTTCAACCGCTGGACCGACGACAATCCGGTTTGTGCTTGACTGCAGAAGGCAGTGGTCAGTGGTCAGTGGCTGCGGTGTTGGACATAGAATAGTAGAGGCGAGGCGTGCGGAGACTTTGCTCGCCTCGTTTGGTGTCAGGGACTGGCTGTGGGTAGGTCGTCAGTTGAATTCAGGTTTTAGAGAGGTCTTGGAATGACTGTTGGAAACGGTGCGGAGCCGCTCAGGATGGCGCAGTATGGGACGAAGCACGGGCATGCGGCGGGTAAGATGCAGGCGATGCTGGACTCGCCCGACGTCGAGGTGGTTGGTCTCTTTGAACCGGATTCGGAACGACGGGCCGAGATGGAGGGCAGCAGCGGACCGTTTGGTCAGGTGCAATGGTTTGATTCGGAAGAGGAGCTGCTTTCGGATTCGTCTGTCGTTGCCGTGGCCTCGGAAGGCAAGAACGCAGAGAGCCTGCCCCAGACTGAGGCAATCGTTGACTCAGGCAAGCACGTCTGGTACGACAAGCCGGCCGGTGAAGACTGGCATGGCTGGCAGAGGGTGATGGGCAAGGCGCAGGACCAGGGCCTGCTCATCCAGATGGGCTATATGTTCCGCTATCAGAAGGGATTCTGCCAGATCGCGGAGTGGGTGCACGGCGGTCTACTGGGCGACATTTATTGCACGCGTGCGCACATGTCAACAAGCGTGGATCCCAGCAGCCGCGGTGCGCTTGCGGTACACCAGGGGGGTATTTTCTTCGATCTTGGCGGGCATATGCTGGACCAGGTGGTATATCTGATGGGCAGGCCGACGCGTACAACCAGCTTTTTGCGTACGGACGGGGCGGGGCCTGCGTGTACCGACAACACGCTTGGCGTGCTTGAGTTCGAGCGAGGCCTGGCGTTTGTAGACATCGCGGCGATGGAACCGAAGCCAATGGCGCGGCGCTTCGAAGTATACGGTACTAAAGGCAGTGCGATCCTGCTGGATCCCTTTGAGCCGCCGTATGCCATCAGACTGTGCCTGGAGGAGGCTGAAGGGGGATTCAGTGCCGGAGAGCAGATCGTTCCGGTGCCGACGCAGAGCCGGCAGCAGACGTACGAGGAGGAACTGGTTGCCTTTGTGGCGACGCTGCGGGGCGAGCAGGCGCCGGACCGTTCACCGGAGCATGAGCTTCTGGTGCAGGAGACGCTTTTGCGGTTGACGGGCAGAATCGAGGGCGGGTAGAAAGTTCACTCCAATCCGACTTCGGGATGCGGTGTCCCGAAGTTGAGCATACGCGTTGACATGGGGCTGGGAAGTGTAGCCCGGGCTGCTGAATCGTTTTCGCCCTGTCTCCAAAATGAAAATCGCATACGGCCACTCGTTGAGCGGGATGTGCGACCACTGAGACACGGTCCAGATGCGCACGGTGAACCGCTCCTTGCACCATCTGCAATCGTAGCAGCCCTTCCGCTTGAGCTTCTTCACCCGCCTGCTCTTTGGTACCCGTTTTAGCTTCTTCAAATCCTCACAGTGGCAGTGCGGCCAGCACACGCCATCCTCTCACCTGATCATCTCGATATACGCACGGGCGCTGTCCTCGTCCGGAAACCTCTGAAGGAAGTCGAGAACAGTGATGACGCCTTCACGTTCAGTCTTCGCTGGCATGTCGTTCGTCCCTTGAACGAAAATACCACCGCACAATGCGGTGGCCCCTAAAGAACAAGCGTCGATTGAGATTTTAGCTAGTGCGGCACAGATGACTGTATTTGGCAGATTGTGGCGGGCTGCCCCCTCGCCACTACTGAATTTGTCGAGCTATAAGAATGGCAATCACGCCCGCGAAAGAGTTTCGTCTGCCAAGAATCAAGAGAGCCTGCTTTCTCGACGGGCTGAAGTTTTGTCAAATTTTCGGACTGATGGAACGAGCCAAGCTTCTACCAACTCGACCAAGTCTGACCAAGTGACAATACAGCAAGAGACGATCAAAAAAGAAAAGTGCAGAATGGCAGTTCTTCATATTCGGGCTGACCGGAACGGCAGTGGGGCTTGCTATGGTCTTGCTAGGACTAGGGCCGGACTGGTCTGCCATTGTGTGGACAGGGCCACTAATCGGCTGGTGGGCAGGGTGCGGAATAACGACAGTCCTGATGAAAAAACGAACAAAGGAATAGTATGCAGAACTTGACGGAGTATGCCCAATGGGTAGCGAATTTGCCCTGATAACTCAGACTGTCTCAACGTGCAAACAAAAGTGCCACTTCGGTAGAAGCGGCATTCTTGATCAATCAGAGCTAGTAGTATTTCAATTATATCACGCATCAACCACGCGTGCAAGCCTGCACCAACTACCTGACTGGTGTAAATGTGGGGGTCGGTGTAAATGTAGGTGAATGCGCAGGCTCCCGTGTCGGAGACGATGTTGGTGTTGGTGCCGGTGTCGGTGTCGATGTTTCCATCGGACGAGGCCAAAATGGTGCGGGTTGCCCTTCAGGGCCTGGCCCATCATGCCACTCAACGGTACAACTGCTGACTAACAGAACCCATAGGAACAAGGGTACAGCCATAAGTAAGTGTTTTTTTGTCATTGTCGGCTCCGTTCATAAGGACGCAGTTGCCAAATGCTACCATCATAACCGATCTGAAAGCGAGGACTGTATCGGTAGCGACAAGTACCTGCTCGGATACGTGAACACAAAGAGCAATACTGTGAAATGCAATGAAACTTGACAGAGAGTATGGTTGGCCCCCATGTTTGGACCACGAACAACTCAATGAACTATTCAAACAGTCGATAAACAGAAGCACTGAAGACACAAGAATTGACCTCAGTGCCTGTATTGACGATTCTGTTGAAGAACATGTCGGATTTGAGGCAGTGGACATGTCGAAAAGGTCTTGGACCGTCTCGCCAGACAGATCGACGCTCTCAATAGCTGGCGCGACCGCTTCGAGGGGAAACCTTGAAATGAGCCGCAGCAAATAACCCCGCCAGGTGTGTCCTGGTAGATCAGGGTGAACGCGAAGTATATCCTCTCAAGTGTCTTTCGAGATTGGCTTCACCCAGGGACGCCTGCCTGAATCCATCGCACGCATGATTATCCCATGCTTCCCAAAACGTTTACCCTGATCTGCCAGAATACAACCCCACTACATTAGCACGCCCAGAGCATTCCAGGTTCGGTTGACTTTTCGGGAAGGCCGCACGAAATTCAACAAGAACAGAACGTTTGCAGGCCTGTTCGGGATGGTTCTCGCTTGATTCTTGTTGTAGACAAAACCTTTCGATCCGCGAAGTCACGCGGAGGGGCGCGAAGAACACCTTTCTTTGTTCCAGGGAGGGCCAAGGAGGGCCACGAAGGGCACACAAGGGGTGCCCCTACGGGGGGACTTAGGGTTTAGGGAAGTCTTCAAGAGGGTGGTGGGTCGACGAGGGCACTCACAAGGGGTGCCCCTACGGGGGGACATAGGGTTTAGGGAAGTTTTCAAGATGGTGGTGGGTCGACGAGGGCACCCACAAGGGGTGCCCCTACGGGGGGCACAAGGTTTTGGGAAGTTTTCAAGGGGGTGGTGGGTCCACGAGGGCACCCACAAGGGGTGCCCCTACGGGGGGCACAAGGTTTTGGGAAGTTT
>WTGY01000195.1 GCA_011523365.1 Caldilineaceae bacterium | reverse complement strand
GCCGCACCCGTCGTCAGCGGTATCATCCCCAGCATCGGCTACGTCTACGACGACACCGCCCACCTCGACAGCGCCCTCGGCGGCGACCCCGACCTCTACGTCTACGGCCGCTACGGCAACCCCACCGTCGCCGCCTTCGAAGACGCCATAGTCGAGCTCGAATGCCACGACATACCCGATCAGGCCGCCAACCACTTCGCCCTCGCCACCGGCAGCGGCATGGCCGCCATTCACCTCGCCATGTCCGCCTGCGGCCTCCATTCCGGCGCCACCGTCGCCGCCGCCCAGGACTGCTACGGCGCCACCTACTCCCTCGTCGACAGCCTCTGGCCCCAATACGGCGTCAAGGGCCTCTTCGTCGACGCCACCGACCTCGACGCCGTCGAGCAGCTCCTCGCCCGCGAGGCCCCCGTCCTCCTCATCGTCGAGACCATCTCCAATCCCCTCCTCAAGGTCGTCGACGTCCCCCGTCTCGCCCGGCTCTGCCGCGCCTACAATACCCTCCTGCTCGTCGACAACACCTTCGCCACCCCCATGCTCTTCCGCCCCCTCGCCCACGGCGTCGACGTCGTCATCCACAGCGCCACCAAGTACATCGGCGGCCATGGCGACGTCCTCGGCGGCGTGGTCGTCGCCCGCAACGAGCTGCGCCCCGCCTTCTGGGACTTCCTCAAAAAGACCGGCGCCAACCTCGGCCCCCACGAAGCCTGGCTCCTCCACCGCGGCATGAAGACCATGCCCCTCCGCGTCGAGCGCCAGTGCCGCAACGCCGCCCTCGTCGCCCAGCACCTCAGCGGCCACCCCGCCCTCGCAAGCGTCCGCTACCCCGGCCTCCCCGACCACCCCCAACATGAAATCGCCCGCGACCTCTTCTGCGGCCTCGGCTACGGCGCCGTCGTCGCCCTCGAGCTCAAAAACGCCGCCCAGCCTGACGTCTTCCGCTTCCTCGAGGCCCTGCAAATGGTCCAACCCGCCACCACCGTCGGCGACATCTACTCACTCGTCCTCTACCCCAGCCACGCCTCACACCGCGCCCTCTCCCCCGCCCAGCGCGCCGCCGTCGGCATCTCCGACGGCCTCGTCCGCCTCGCCGTCGGCGCCGAAGACCCCCACGACATCATCGCCGACATCACCACCGCCCTCAACCACTAACCACTAACCACTGCCGTTTCACCCAAAAACCAATTTTGACAAACATTGGATGATCGCATACAATAGCCGACATTTGCTGTCAGTTGGACCTTTTCAGGTTATTCCAACTGACCGCAACCCTAAAAGGACTGATTCAGCGTCACCTCGCTGAAACACTGCATGACTCAACAAACGATTCGCACCGAGAAAGCGCCTGCTGCCATCGGCCCCTACTCCCAGGCCGTCGCAACAGAGCATCTGATCTTCACTTCGGGTCAGATCGGGATCCATCCCCTGACCGGTCAACTACGACCAGGCATTGTCGAACAGACCCAACAAGTGCTGGAAAACCTCGCCGCCGTCCTCGACGCGGCCGGCTCCGGCATGGGCCATATCGTCAAAACGACGATCTTCCTGACCGACATCGCCGAATTCTCCACTGTGAACGAGTTATACGCGCAAGCGTTCCAGGATGATCCTCCTGCTCGCAGCACAGTGCAAGTAGCCGCACTGCCGCTCGGCGCTCTGATCGAAATCGAGGCCGTCGCCTTACGCGCCTAGGGCACTTCCGCCGGCGAAAAGTTGTACCTTTCCACAAAGAAGACAGTGCCGTCTTCGCCCCCTGAATACTGTTCAGAGTAGTGCATTCCCCCTGGCTTGCACTGATTAGATCGTCGCAGAGCGCGCCCAACGCTGGCAGGATTGCGCTTAATCTAAATCAGTTTACCCTGGAGTCTTATATGTAAATTGTTTGTAAACTTCGCCCGCACGTGTTTCGCCGACGACAGCTCTAAACTGCCGTTAAAATCTACTTCTATTGGAGGAAGTCAGACAGTCATGTCAAACCAGCAAACAGCAGCAGTCATCGAACCGGAAGCAGATTTCTTGACAGAGGAGATGGACGCAGGTCCGCCTACGGATGACCATCCTATGGCCCTGCTCCTGGAGGAATTCGACGATTCCTACGTTAACCAGCCGCAAACCGGCGACATCCGTCATGGCGTCGTTGTCGACAAACGCGCCGGGGAACTGCTTATCGACATCGGTTATAAGTCCGAAGGTATCGTCACCGGCCGCGAGGTCGACCGCCTCGAAGGCGAATTCCGCGAAATGACCATCGGCGACGAGGTGCCCGTCTACGTCATGCGCGAAGACCGCGACGGCAACCTCCTCCTCAGCATCTCCCGCGCACGCGCCGAGAGCGATTGGAAACACGCCGAAGAGCTGCTGGAATCGCAGGATATGTTCACCGGCTCCGTCAGCGGCTTCAACCGCGGTGGCGTCATCGTCAAAATCGGGCAGGTGCGCGGCTTCGTCCCCGCCAGCCAGCTCAGCAGCGAAAGCCAGTCCCAACAGCTCACCGAAGGCGAACCCGATAACCGCTGGATGAAACTCATGGACGCCGAGCTGCGCATGAAGGTCATCGACCTCGACCGCCGCCGCAATCGCCTCATCCTCTCGGAACGAGTCGCCATTCGCGAATGGCGCCGCGAACAAAAGGAAAAACTGCTCAAAACCCTCGAAGAAAAAACCGTCTGCGAAGGCGTCGTCAGCAGCCTCGCCGACTTCGGCGCTTTCGTCAACCTCGGCGGTGCCGACGGCCTCATCCATCTCAGCGAACTCAGCTGGGGCCGCATCAACCACCCCAAGGAAGTCGTCTCCATCGGCGAAAAGATCAAAGTCATGGTCCTTAACGTCGACCGCGAACGCAAACGAATCGGCCTCAGCCTTCGCCGTCTGCTGCCCGAACCTTGGGAAACCGTCCCCGACCGCTACGAAGTCGGCCAGATCGTGCGCGGCCTGGTTACCAAGCTCGTCCACTTCGGCGCCTTCGCTCGCCTCGAAGGCGATACCATCGAAGGCCTCATCCACATCAGCGAACTCACCGAACGCCGCATCGGCCACCCCAGCGAAGTCGTCTCCGAAGGCCAGGAAATCGACCTGCGCATCATCCGCATCGATACCGACAAACGCCGCATGGGCCTCAGCCTCAAACAGGTCGCTCCCGAAGAAGATTCCGTCGAATTTGACTGGGAACCCGTTCCCCTCGAAGAAAACCAGGCCGGCGCTCAAGACGCACAAGCCCCGGCCGCCGGTGCCGCCGCCCCCGGGCAGCAGGCTGAATTCGACGTCCAGGCCCAAGCCGAATCCGACGACGAAACCGTCAGCGAACAGGCCGAACCGTCTCAGGAGCCGGAGGCAGTCAAAGCCCTCGCCTGATTTCCGGCCGCGCCGCAACCTGATCAAGGTCGCCCGCTACCCCCGCTATCGACCGCTTAATCAATAAACGTGCCGGACACTGCGTCCGGCACGTTTTTTGTGAATTGACAAAATCTGCCCGCCGTCGTTACAATATAAACAGTCGATGGATGCACGTATGGTGTGCCACCACGACCAGTCCGGTCCCCGTCCCCGGCATGCCGGTCCCGTCAAACGGCTCACCAGCCCCAGAACGCCCAACTGCACCTTAACCTTCCGACAGGCGCCAGGTTCTTTCCCTTCACGACCCTGCGCTCGGATTCACTTCCGAATCGTCTGCCGCCAGCGATCTGCGCCCCCGGCACCAGCTGTTGCCGGACTCAATTCGTCGCCGGGGAGATAAACGGAATTCCGATTACGTCCGCCAGTTGGTCTCTATGGTATAGTAGCTTCTGTCTGATTGCTTCCAAGCAGGAAATCGTCGATTAAGGGAACTTACCCATGTCTGATAAACTCGAACGCTTCACGAAACGTGCGCGCCGAGTCCTTACCCTTGCACAGGAACAGGCCCTGCGCCTCAACCACAACCACATCGGCACCGAACACCTGCTCCTCGGACTCGTCCAGGAGGAGAACAGCGTCGCCGTTAAAGTGCTCAAAGAACTGGGCGTCGAGCCCGGCCAGGTCGTCCGCGCCGTGGAACGCACCGTCGGTCGCGGCGAACGCGCACCCCTCGGCAAACCCACCCTCGCCCCGCGCACCAAACGAGTTATCGAACTGGCCGTCGAAGAAGCCCGCATGATGGGCAACCACTACATCGGCACCGAGCACCTCCTCCTCGGCCTCGTGCGCGATGGCGACGGCGTCGCCGTCAACGTCCTGCGCAACCTTGGCATCAACCTCGATCGCGTCCGCACACAGACAGCCCGCGATCTGCTGCAGAGCAGCGCGCAGTCCAAAGGAAAACAGAAAAAAGAGTCCAAAACGCCTCTGGTGGACCAGCTCGGCCTCGACCTCACCGCCTCCGCTGAAGAGGGGCGCCTCGACCCCGTCATCGGCCGCCAGATGGAAATAGAACGCGTCATCCAGATCCTCAGCCGCCGCAACAAAAACAACCCCGCCCTCATCGGCGAACCCGGCGTCGGCAAAACCGCCATCGTCGAAGGACTGGCACAGCGCGTCGTCGACGGCGACGTACCCGAGCCGCTCCTAAACAAACGCATCCTCATGCTCGACGTCGGCAGCCTCGTCGCCGGCACCATGTACCGCGGCCAGTTCGAAGAACGCCTCAAAAAAGTGATCGAAGAAATAGTCAACACCGGCGCCATCCTCTTCATCGACGAAGTCCACATGCTCGTCGGCGCCGGCGCAGCCGGCAGCAGCGTAGACGCCGCCAACATCCTCAAGCCCGCCCTCAGCCGCGGCGAGCTCCAGGTCATCGGCGCCACCACCCTCGACGAATACCGCAAACACATCGAGCACGACGCCGCACTCGAACGCCGCTTCCAGCCAATTCTCGTCGAAGAACCCACCATCGAAGAGACCGTCGAAATCCTCAAAGGCATCAAAAGCCGCTACGAGGAACACCACAAACTCATCATCTCCGAAGAGGCACTCGACTCCGCCGCCCACCTCGCCGCACGCTACGTGCCCGACCGCTTCATGCCCGACAAGGCCATCGACCTCATCGACGAGGCCGGCAGCCGCGTCCGTATGTACAAAGCGCCCAACGCCGTCAGCCTGCGCGAGACCTTTATCGACCTCAAACGCCTCGAGAAAGAAAAAGAAGAGGCCCTCGAAACGCAGCGCTTCGACGACGCCATCGACCTCCGCTACCGGGAGGTCGAGCTCCAGTCCAAACTCGACAAACTGCGCGAAGGCTGGCGCCAGGTCGCCGACCAGCCCGTTGTCACCGCCGACGACATCGCCGAAGTCGTCTCCATGTGGACCGGCGTACCCGTCTACCGCATGGGCGGTGAAGAACGCGAACGCCTCCTCGGCATGGAGGACGAGCTCCACAAACGCATCGTCGGCCAGGACGAACCCATCAAGGCCATCAGCAAGGCCGTCCGCCGCGCACGCGCCGGCCTCAAGGACCCCAAACGACCCATCGGCAGCTTCATCTTCCTCGGACCCACCGGCATCGGAAAATCCGAGCTCACCAAGGTCCTCGCCGAATTCCTCTTCGGCAGCGAAGAAGCGCTCATCAAGCTCGACATGAGCGAATTCATGGAGCGCCACAACGTCAGCCGCCTCGTCGGCGCGCCTCCCGGCTACGTCGGCTACGAAGAGGGCGGCCAGCTCACCGAAGCCGTCCGCCGCCGCCCCTACTCCGTCGTCCTTCTCGACGAAATCGAAAAAGCCCACCCCGAGGCCTTTAACATGCTCCTCCAGATCATGGAGGACGGCTCACTCGCCGACGCCAAGGGCCGCCGCGTCGACTTCCGCAACGCCCTTCTCATCATGACCAGCAACGTCGGCGCCAACCTCATCCAGGGCTCCAAGGGCATCGGCTTCGCCATCACCGCCGATGAACAGACCCGCATGGAAACCGAATATGAGCAGATGAAGTCAAAGGTCATGGACGCCCTCAAAAAGACCTTCCGCCCCGAATTCATCAACCGCCTCGACGGCATCATGGTCTTCCGCAGCCTCACCAAGGAAGAGATCACCGAAATCGTCGA
>WTGY01000182.1 GCA_011523365.1 Caldilineaceae bacterium | reverse complement strand
CTCCGCCCCCGCAACGCCCCCCCTAATGCCTCATCGACCGGGTGTCGATATTCGTTACAGGTGCCTAATCGAAAGTGTCCAGCCACACCACGTCCCGCCAGCCCCATCAGATCCCCGTAGGCGCCGGCCCTGTGCCTGCCCTCGCCCCCTCCCAACTGACGGACTCCACCGTACGGCCAGGCCTGGCCCACGCACTGCGTCCCGCGTGGCTAGGCTTAACTGTGGGCCTGCAGCCGCCGCGCCAGCCGAGCGTCAACGACTCCTGGTCATATGACGAAGACGCTTGCCGAATGAGAGGAGCGAATCGTGAGATTCAGTATGCGCGGGACCCAGCTCATTTGTCCCTTGCTCTTGCCAAGAGGTCTATCTTCGGTTAGGTTGAAATAGCCGAACTGGTTTCAAATTGTATAGAAGGGGACTTAACCCGACGGAGATTACATATGCCTGAACAGTCAGTCCTGCGCCATGTCGTCCTGTTCCAGTTCAAAGACGGAACGCCAGCCGAAAGCGTTCGCCAAGTCGAGAACGCCTTTCGAGCTCTGCCAGACAAAATCGACGTGATCCAGGATTTTGAGTGGGGCACCGACGTAAGCGTCGAGGGCCTGGCAGAAGGCTTTACACACTGCTTCTTCGTCACTTTTGCCAGAGAAGCCGACCGCGACACCTATCTCCCCCACCCTGACCACACCGCTTTTGGCGACGTTCTGCGTCCCCACCTGGAAAAAGCCCTGGTAGTCGACTACTGGCAGAGGACTTAGAGCTTGTAGAACGTTTGCCTTGCGGCGCCCTAGCCAAGGCCAATCTCCACGATCTGGTGCCCTGCCACCTTGGGCACGGAGAATTCGAGCCTTCCTCTATCCTCGATGAAATCCAGCGCCTCCCCGTCCGGAACACAGCGTACGTCGGTTACCGGTCCAGGTAACTTCAAACTCACCGAGATATCGTAAACGGGCAGTACGTCCTCAATGACGTCGAAATCCTGGCCCCGACGTTCAGGTACGTAGTGGAGCAGGTGCAGGACCAAGCGGCTCTGTTCGGGTTGCTCGTTCAAAGCGGTCAACATGCCCGTCGGCCCCCTGTGCCGCAACAACGGGTCCGGCAGGAGCATATCCAGCGCGTTCAATAGCAGCTGCTTACACCAGCGCGGCGCGTTGCGGTGGTACTGGCGAAAGATCGGATGAGCGAAGTAAATTACTTCTCCCATCCTTGTAGCTGCAGGTCCTGCGGGCTCGCCGCTGCTGGGCGTCTGCCGGTGAGAGCAGAAATGCTGCCAGGTCCGATCAAAGTAGGCCGGCACCATCCTTGCAAGAACCTCGCTGTCCTCCGCTGCTTCGATTTCCAATCCCCGCATGTACATGACGTATTCGGTGTTACGCAAACCCGCTGCCAGCATCCCTTCTCCACGGAGATAGTCCACATAGTCGCCACTGCCGAAGTGCCGGCCTCGCACTGTCTCTCCATTGGCGTCGAGAGGTCCCTCACCCGTCTTGCGCACCCCCCATGCCGGCAACGCAAAGTCTGACAGGTCGGGCTTTAAGCCGGATTCGAAAGAGGCTATTACCTTGCCGCCGGAGGCGAGAAAGTCGTTTACCTTGCCATCAAGAAAGCCGTCAAGTGGAACGCCATCGGGCAGGATGAGCACGCGGTAACCATCCCAGCTCGTCTGGCTGTCGACAACGTCAAACTGGTGGCCGCCCTCCTGCAACATGCGCACCGCGCCAACCGTCTCCGCCGTCAGACGCTCGCCGGTGAACTCTTCCAAAGTGAACACACCGATATCAGTCAAAGCACGGGCCCCGCGGCACCATGGCTCCTTTCGCGCCACCTCGCGGTAGACAGGGCCGACAAGGTCGTAAGTCGCCCGGTCAAGCCGCCCTGTCGGGTGGAGCTGGTCGCCGACCGAGCACTTCGCGTTGAGGGCCAGCATCTGGAAGCACTCGAACTGCAGCGCGGCCTCGTTCTTGTAAGACTGGAAGTCCCCCCAGGACGTGTGGAACTTGCCGGTCATACCCAGACTGTCGTGGCCCGTAGTGCGCGCATAGCGCTGCGAAAGCGGAAAGTGCATGTAGCCCCAGCCTCCCGACGGCAGTGACTCCAGCTCCCAGTGGCTGTATGTCTCGCCCGTCGAGCGCTGCCGTGGCCCCACGTGGCCGGAGTTGTAGAAAATGGTGCACTCTTGGCTGTGACTACGCACGTGGGCCGACATATCCCTCTTGAAACGGTCGGTTACGCCTTGGCCGAAAGTCAGGCGTTCCGCGTCGTAGGAGGGGTCCAGCCCCTGTGCCAGCATCTCGAGACGGCAGGCGGTGCAGGAGCAGTCCTGATCCTGAACGATGTCGAAAAATAGCCCGTCCACCGCCGGTAGTTGCGCGAACATGTCGTCAACGTGGGCCTTGAGAAACTCGACATAGGGCGTGTTCAGGCAGAGTTTCGCATAGAAGCCGGCTTGGTAGGGCTTTTGCCCCTGAATGGAGCCGTCGCAGGCCACCTGCAGCCACTGCGGTTCCTCCTGCGCAGTGTAGTAGTCCCACTGGATGGTTGTGTAGATGGGCACCCGAATATCGCGGGAGTGAGCCGCTTCGATCTGTTGTGCGAGCAGGTTGCACTGCAGGCGCGGGTGGCGCCGCTCCGGGTGGGCCGGTGTTTCGTAGAAAATCATGCCGTGATGGCCCCGGGCGAAGCAGGTGATGGAGTCAACGTGAGCGTCGACTAGCTGCTGGGCCCAAGCCGCAGCATCAAACTCGCCTCCGATATTGGTAAGCTGTTGACTGGTGTGAAAGTCAAGGTGGATCTGTCGGTAGCGGAGGAAGTCGGCCATAGCGTTGGTGTGCTCCTGTCATTTGGGCAGCGAATCGAGCTCTCTCTGTTCGGCAGGTAGTGACGCGCAGGGGGCCGGCGCGATTCAAGCGGGGTCAAGCGAGGTACTCTGAAAAAACTCTTTCATGGCCGCACAAGGCCACGGGCGTACCACGAAAAAGAGAGAGACAAAGTTCGGAAATCGAAGAGTCAGGGAAGGCTTTTTCAGTTCCGCTCCCAGCAGCCTTCACTATACGCTTCGCGCAAGAACAGCCTTTTCCTGTGTGAATCGGCGCGGGCTATCCACTCGGCAGGGATCTCTTGCGTGTATCGGTGAGGCGGACCCGCCTCTTTGAAGATGTCGATGTTGAAGATTCGGTATGGCTGCGGAGAGTCAATCGGCTTCGGTTCGACGCCGTGAAAAATTCGGGCGTCAATATAAACCATGCTCCCCGGAGGCAGTTCCAGTCGCTTCTCACGCAGAGGCCGGCCCGCCTCGGCGTCAAACTCCCCGGCAAGCAGCCTCTTCAAAAACGCATCGGCCCGCGCCATGTCACCAGCAGCGTCCTCGACCGGCGCAACACGGTGGCTGCCGGGAATTACTTTGAGATTGCGGTCGCCGCGACGAAAGCCATTGAGATAATAGAGAATCTGGACATAGTATCTGTCACGTTCAGCAAGGTTTATCGGATTCTCATGCTTCCAGTGGTGGTGGTCCTGGTGGTAGCGGATGGGCCCGGTCCCGCGCGGGGCAACGTTAAGCGCTGAGTGACAGAAGTGGTAATCCCCGCCAATGGTGGCCGTCAACAAGGCGGTGATAAACGGGTCGTCGATGAGCTGATCGCTGTAGGGACCGCGCTCGTTCCAGGGGCGGATGAAGTAGGCCTTGGGTTCGCCGCGATTGGCCTGCAACTGACTGACGAATTCGCGAACCTGGTCAAGGCCCTCGATCTCTCTGATGAGCACTTCCCTGGCGTGGTCGGTGAAGACATCGGGAAAGGCAATGTAGCCGTCGCTATGAAAGGACTCGATTTCAGCTTCAGACGGGCCCGGTATCCGAAACAGGGATTCTAGATTAGTTGCCATTTGCTTGCCTCCTCGATTCTGAACTGTAGCATACGGTCAAGACAGGCACAAGATGGAACCGCTGCACTTGTCCGGGGGTTTGAAAAATGCCTCGAAAATGTGAAAGGATCGTTCCAATAGCCCACGCCGCAAAGTGCTGCTGCCCCCGCGGAGTCGTGCCCGCGGCACGCAGAGCAGGATATGCCCAGCAGTGACTTTGACATGGATTCCCAAGTCAGTGTACGTGGGAGATCGCAGAAAAAAGACCTGGAGACCCCCATCTACCAGTCACTGTAGGGACCGTCAACGTTAAGTGGACGGCGTCCTCGTAAAACCACATTTGAAAAAATGCTTCTTTGCCTGCACAATGATAGAGTGGAGAGTTGTCATTCGCCATTGGTGTGAAACGCTGAGGAGGGCTCCTCAGCCTCCTTTCCAGCATTCTAACACGGGAAGACATTGCAATTGCGCAGACTACGTGGACTAGGGACAGTGGACCATGAACTACAACCATCCTACATCTGTCGGGGCAATTCTCTCAGCGGCTGCCCTGCTTCTCACAGCATGCGTTCCCTTACCGGCTGACCCCGGCATTCCGGTCAGCGGGCCTGCGCCCGAGACGCCGCTGATCTCGATCCACAATCCTTTAGTGGTTCCGGTTGGGGACACGCCCTCCTCGTCTGGCGGACCGTTCCAGGACTGGCCTGCCTTCGAAGTCGAAAGCCACCGAATCAGAGTTTTCCATCCCAACAGGTGGCTCTTTGTTTCCACACAGGAGGAACTGTCCGCGCTCGGCTCACAACTCGGGGATGACGAACTGGCCGAAGCATTCTTCGAAGAGCGGGAGGGTTACGTCGGGTTTCTGACTCAACCCGGCCAGGAGGACTACTTCGCCGGCGCCGGTTTCCCCTACGACCCCGATTCGACTCCGCTGGAGACCAACGGATTTCATCTGCTTGCAGTACCAAGCGAGGGCCGAACTCTTGAGACGTTTGCACGCCTGCTGAGCGACGAACTTGGTGCCTCCGGCCTGGCTGAAGTGGATGGCATCGAGATCGGTCCCGGTCTGCGTCCATGGGGTGAGGAAACCGCCTCAATCCAATACCGCATTGACGGCTCTCAGGCATTCGGAAACCGGATTGTCACCGTCCCCGACGCAAATGTGACCGGCTGGCGCGTGATAATGCTATCTCCCGACGGAGGAACTTTTCTGACTGTCACCTACGACGTGTGGGGCGAATATTCCGAGTGGGTGGAGGGCCTCTTGCGCGAAGTCGTTCGCAGAGTTCAGTGGCTGGACGATCCTTCCCATCTGCCCCGGTCAGGTCCGCAAGTGACTCTTGAGCACCTCATGAACGTCCGCGGGGGTCCGGGCACCGACTATCCCATCCTTGGCAAGGCGGGGGAGGGCGAACAGTTCGCCGCTATCAGCCGCAACGCCGTTGGCGGCCCGGCCGGCGGCTGGTGGCAGATCGAGTACCGCGGCCAACTGGGCTGGCTGCACGGTGACTATGTGTCCCCGCCAGCAGGCGCAGAAGATGTCCCTCAGGCAGACGAGTCCGGCTGGCTGACCTATGAAGACGTGGCAAGAGGACTGTCGCTTTCACTTCCCTCCGAATGGCGCTACTTTGACCCCGCGCAGCCTACCGCGGCGGACTTGGCGCTCCTGTCCGCGGCCAACAAAGTATCGGAAGAACAGTTCGACGTCTTGGGATTGGGTGACGTCGTTTCGGCGATGAGCCTCCGACGCGACGACGCCGTGATCGGCCTTGGTCTGCAGACTGGCCAGGAGGAGAGCGAGGCAAGCAACTTCATGCTTGTCTTCTCGTTCGCGGCCAATGGCCAAACCCTCGAAGGATACGCGCAGGCCGCCTCCGAGCAGACTTACAGTATCGAACCGGCCGTGGTTGAGCTGGTACAGGGAATGAGGCCGTCGGACGAAGAGGTGGTGTCAATCCAATACGGTGAATACGCAACCAAAAACGTCGTATGGCAGATATGGCTCCTTTCACCAGACGGCGACAGGCTCGTTGCCCTTGGGTTTAACACCCACCGCGATCAAATTGAGGAACTGGAACCTGTGATAACCGAAGTCGTTCAACGGCTCCATTGGACCGGGCAGTAGATGAACTTTTAACGGGCCGCCGTTGGCACCCGCATCGGACTCTGGGCATGCGAAGTAGAGCCATCGGCTCAGACTGTCCCAGTCACCTCTCTTGAAGCCGCCTGGTAGCAACTTCCAGACCAGAAACGTGCTGTGGAAAGCTGGTTGCCCAAAGCCTTCCTCCGCAAACTGAGACTGATAACTTTGCTTGGAAGCGAACCATTACGGGACTATCGGGGCCCTACACTTGTTCGTTGGGCGCCTTGGACTATATGCACTTTCTCGGCCCCCTTCGACTTATAGAACGGTGTCGATCTGTTATTCCTGCCTCTGCTCCTGACCGCTGTCGCGACGATCGTTGCTTTCGCCACGCAATGTAAGGCGAAAACGCCTTCGGCGAAAAGCCATACAACGCCTACATAAATGGTCAAGAATCTGACGCGACTGGCATTGGGCCCTGCCAGGGATTTGGCGTTGCAGAGCTCCCCCACTTCTCTACACCAGCATCGCACGCCTTCCCAGCCCCCGATTTTCGAGTTTATCCTCGTCTTTCGTAGATGCATTCGTCCCCTCTCATCCTCTCTGTGCCACACCTCCTGTATTATAGGGGACATAAGTATGACCACTTAGGCTCTAGAGTAGAGCTTGCAGAGGAAATAGCTTCCAGTTGGAACACGGCTACCAGACATGCTTCACCTACCGAAATGCCTACTGAACATGAAGCTTTTCCTCGGAACTGCAAAGTCCGGTCGGAAGTTCTACAGTACAGAAATCTAGACCAATTCAATAGGGGACTAAAATGACGACGCCTGTTTTGGACCTGTTTCAATTTGATGATCTCTTGACGCCACCTCAAAGGGAACTGCGCGACGAAGTCCGGAAGTATATGGAGAATGAAGTAAAGCCAAGGATAAATGACTACTGGGAGCGCGGCGAGATTGCGCTTGATTTGGCTCTGGGGCTGCGTGAACTACCCATCATGGGTGGAACGCAAAATGGGTACGGCTGCGCGGGGCTCGACTGTGTTAGTGACGGGTTGGTGAAGTATGAGATCTGCCGGGTGGATGGCTCAGTCAGTACGCTATTCGGTGTGCATTCCGGGTTGGCGATGGGTTCGATCGGAATGCTGGGCTCGGAGGAGCAGAAGGAGCGCTGGCTGCCGGCGATGGCGAGGATGGATCGGCTTGGCGCGTTTGCCCTGACTGAGCCGGAAAGAGGATCGGACGCGGCGCACGTGCTGACGACAGCCCAGCGTGTGGGAACCCACTACGTTCTAAATGGCCAAAAACGGTGGATCGGCAACGGGACGACTGCCGACCTGATCATTGTCTGGGCGCGCGACGAGACCGGACGCTTCGGTGGCTTCGTCCTTGAGGATCCCGGACAGCTGCCCGGCTTTACCGCGTTGGCGATGAAGGGCAAGATCGCCAAACGGGCCGTGCACCAGGCCGAAATCACGCTCGAAGATGTGCATCTGCCGGCGGCCAACCGGCTCGCGGGTTGTAACAGCTTTCGCGACCTGACGGCGGTCCTGGCTAACACTCGTGCGGGCGTCGCATGGGAAGCCGTCGGCCTCGCCGCCGGCTGCTACGAATTCGCACTGAACTATGCCTGCGAAAGGGAACAGTTTGGCAAACCGATCGCTGCCTTTCAGCTAATCCAGGCCAAACTTGTGGAGATGGCCGCCGACCTGGCACAGGGGCAGTTGCTGGTCTGGCGGCTTGCAAAGCTGATGGAGACAGGCGCAGCAACCCCAGGTCAGCTCTCGCTGGCGAAACAGGCGTGCGCGGCCAAGGCAAGGCGCGCAGCAGCGTTAGCCCGCGAGATACTGGGCGGAAACGGCATTCTGATCGACAACCATGTTGCGCGCCTGTTCACCGACGTCGAGGCCACATACACCTATGAGGGGACTAACGAGATTAACCTCCTTATCGCCGGTCGGGAAATCACGGGTATGGGCGCGTTCGTCTGACTGCAGTGAAAAGGGGAAAGTACTCGAAGGACTGGGTTAATGAGCCGCGAGATTTTAGCCAGATGAAAGGCAAGCCCCGTCCCCAAGTTTGATTCAGGTAAGGAGCCGCCGGTTGACCAAACGGCTGGCAGGTACTACAATCTCCACAGCACACCCCAACCCACCGGCATCGAAATTATCGTAGGTAGCCAAGGAGCAGTCGTATGCTTTCCGGCCTGATGATGGACTATCAGCTCACGATTGACCGCATTTTGGAACACGGGAATCGACTTTATCCCTACAAGCAGATCAAGACCAAGCTGCCTGACGGCACGCTCCACGAGTATTCTTACAGTGACCTCTACAGTCGGGTGAAACGGCTCTGCAACGTGCTCGAAGGGCTGGGTGTGCTACCTGGCGACCGCGTCGGCACCTTCGCCTGGAACAACTACCAGCACGTGGAGCTCTACTTCGCTGCGCCTGGCGCCGGCGCTGTCGTACATACACTGAACATTCGCCTCTTTCCCGACCAGCTTGCCTACATCATCAATCATGCCGAAGACAAGGTGATCTTCATTGACGCGACGCTGTTGCCGCTGATGGAAGGTCTGGGTGAGAAGATCAGCGGGGTCGACCATTTCGTGCTTTTCAACAGACAGGAGGGCTCGGCAGCGGCCAAACTTCCTGGCCAGGTACACGATTATGAGACCTTGATGGCGGCAGCGGACGATGAGTACGGCTGGAGGGTGGAAGGTGAGAACCAGGCCATGGGGCTCTGTTACACCAGCGGCACGACAGGCCACCCCAAGGGCGCGCTCTACAGTCACCGCTCGATGTATCTGCATACGGTAGGGTCGTGCCAGGCCGCTGCGGTAGGGCTCACCGAGAACGATGTGGTCCTTCCGGTCGTGCCGCAGTTCCACGCCATGGCCTGGGGCCTACCCTACGCATCGGTGAATACAGGGGCAAACCTGGTGATGCCAGGTCCGCACATGCAACCGGCCGCGCTCGCAGATCTGATCGAGACAGAGCGGGTGACCGTCGCCGCCGGCGTGCCCACCATCTGGAACGGGCTATACCACGACCTGAAGCAGAACCCGCGTGACATCTCATGTATCCGCGCGCTGGTGGTCGGCGGTTCGGCCATGCCCCGCAGCCTGATCGAAGCCTATGAAAAAGAGTTGGACGTGAACGTCGTTCACGCTTGGGGCATGACCGAAATGTCGCCCTTGGGGACGGTATCGAAGTTGCTCAGCCACCACCACGACCTTCCGCAGGAGCAGAAGTGGGACGTCAAGGCCCGGCAGGGCTATCCAATCTCCGGCGTCGACATGCGCATCGTGGACGAGGCGGGTCAGGAGCTGCCTTGGGATGGTGAGACGTTCGGCGAACTGCACGTGCGTGGGCCGTGGGTGGCGCAAGCTTACTACAAGCTGGAGGGCGGCGACGACAGCTTTACCGAAGACGGATGGTTTCGCACCGGGGATGTGGTCACGATCTCCCCTGACGGGTTCATGTCGATCACCGATCGCACAAAGGATCTGGTGAGAAGCGGCGGTGAGTGGATCTCATCCGTGGAGCTGGAGAATCTCCTGATGGCCCATCCACAAGTGCTGGAGGCAGCCGTTATCGCTGTGCCCAACGAACGCTGGGGCGAGCGCCCGCTGGCGGTAGTTGTACCTACCGACGGCGGGACCCAGCCTGGCGCTGAAGAGCTAGGCAGCTTCTTGGGACAGCAGGTTGCAAAATGGTGGTTGCCGGACGGCTACGAATTTATTGACGAAATTCCAAAGACCGGAACGGGCAAGTTCGACAAGAAAGTGCTGCGCGAAAGGTACGCAAGCATCTGAGACACGTTTGCAAGCCCCTCCGCCCGGCCACCCCACCGTAGGGGCACCCCTTGTGGGTGCCCAAGCCCGCACCCCAGAAGGGCCGTCGTGCCGTAAAGCCCCATAGGGGCACCCCTTGTGGGTGCCCTCGTGGTTGAGGACTTCTACAATTCACCTGTTCCTCAGGTCCTTCCTCTCAGCACAAAACCTCATATGGCATCGCCCCAGGCTTGGCGCAGCATCTCGATGCTCTTTGGAACTGCCGTTGACGCGTCCTCTGCGCCTTCCATCTCAATAGAGCAATAGCCGCGCCAGCCTGCGTTGAGGAGAATGCGGAAGATGCGGCCGTAATCGAGGTCGAGACTGTACCAGGAACCCCCGCCTGGATAGGTCTTGGCATGGGCCAATCTCACGTACGGCGCGATGCGCCCCATAGCCTCGTACATGTCCTCCTCGAAAAGAAAGTTGCCCATGTCGAGGATCGCCTGCAGCCAGGGAGAGTCGATCGTCTCGATGATGCGCGCCATGTCATCGGCGAAAGTGGTCAGGCCCCAGTGGTTTTCAAGTAGCAGAAGCACGCCCCGCCTCTCAGCGTGCGGCAGGCAGCGCTCGATGGCGTCCGTCACCCAACCGAAGCCGTCATCCGTCGTGAAGCCTTCCCACGGCTCAACCCACCCCTTCGCCTTGATCAGATCGTCGAAGCTGCCCTGTTTGCGGAAACCGCCCGAGTTCACTCGGATAGACGGTATGCCCATTTCGTGGGCGAGATCGATGCAGTGGAGAGTGTGGTCGATGTGCTGTTGGCGCACGTCCGCATCGTCGTGAACAAAGTCCTGGTGAATCGAGAGGTTATAAAGGTCGAGGCCGAGAGTGAAGGCATGTCGCTTGAGCCTCTGCAGATAAGCGTTCTCCTCCGATTCCATCTGACGGTGCAGAATCTCCACCCCTGATAGGCCAAGCTCGGCTGCAGCGTCGAGCACCGACTCGATCGGCGTTTTCTCCGGCGTGAAGTGCCAGTAGGAGTAGGTCGACGTGCCCAGACGGAGGGCGCTGTTGCCAGAATTCATGAATGCTGCTCCCATAAGAGTTTTCTGCCTGCGGTCCCAGTCGAGCGATTAGGGCTTAGGCGTCGGTGACACAGCCCTCGGACGCGCTGGAAACGGTCCTGATGTACTTCCAAAGCACGCCGCTCTTGGCCTTGTATTCAGGCGGACTCCAGGCGCCGCGACGGCTGTCAATCTCCTCTTCTGAAACCTCAAGCGTGAGAGTATTGTTCTCGGCGTCGATGGTAATCGTATCGCCGTTCTGCGCAAGCGCGAGCAGGCCGCCTTCCTGCGCCTCCGGCGTGATGTGCCCGACGACGAAGCCATGGCTGCCTCCGGAAAAGCGGCCGTCAGTGATCAGGGCGACATCGCTGCCCAGCCCTTTCCCCATGATTGCGCCGGTAATGCTGAGCATCTCACGCATACCCGGCCCTCCCTTGGGGCCCTCATAGCGGATGACGACGACGTTTCCGGGCAAGACCTCGTCGCTCTCGATGCCGGCTAGGCAGTCTTCCTCCGAGTCGTAACAGACCGCGGGGCCTCTGAAACGCACGCCCTCTTTGCCGGTTATTTTGGCGACGGCGCCGGTCTCGGCCAGGTTGCCATACAGGATCTGCAAATGCCCGGTCTCCTTGATGGGCTTGTCCACAGGCATGATGATCTTCTGACCTTCTGTCAGGTCGGGAACAGTTTCAAGGTTTTCCGCCAGCGTTTTGCCGGTGACAGTCATGCAATCTCCATGAATGAAGCCCTCGCGTAGCAGCATCTTCTGCACTGCGGGAACGCCGCCGACCTCATACAGGTCTTCCATGACGTACTCGCCGCTTGGCTTGAGATTGCCAAGCAGAGGCGTACGGTCGGAAATCTCCTGGAAGTCGTCAATGGTCAGTTCGGCATTCGTGGACTTGGCGATGGCCATCAGGTGAAGCACGGCGTTGGTCGAGCCGCCGAGGATTACAGTGAGTGTGATTGCGTTCTCAAATGCCTCGCGGGTTAGAATGTCGAGCGGTTTTAGGTCCAGCTCCAAAAGGTTGCCGATGGCCGCGCCTGCCTCCAGGCACTCCTGCTGCTTGCCCTCGCTGGTCGCCGGGTAGGAGGAGCTGTAAGGCAGGCTCATCCCCAGCGACTCGATGGCGGAGGCCATGGTGTTGGCGGTGTACATGCCGCCGCACGCACCTTCACCAGGGCAGGCATTTCGCAGGACCTCCCGCATCTGCTCTTCGTCAATGTCCGCGGCCAGATACTGCCCGTAAGCCTCAAAAGCGGAGATGATATCCAGCTTCTGCACGCTACCGTTTCCTGGTTGCTGAAGAGTACCGGGGCTGATCGTGCCCCCGTAGACCATCAGGCTGGGCCGGTTGACGCGCGCCATCGCCATCAACACACCGGGCATGTTCTTGTCGCAACCGGGCAGAGAGATATTGGCGTCGTACCACTGGGCCCGCATGACCGCTTCGATCGAGTCGGCAATAATGTCCCGGCTCAGGAGCGAAAACTTCATCCCGGCAGTGCCCATGGACATCCCGTCGCTGACGCCAATCGTGTGGAATATCAGGCCCACCGCCCCGGCCTCCTGCACCCCCTGCTTGACCCGCCGCGAAAGAGCGTTCAGGTGCATATTGCACGTGTTGCCCTCCCAGCCCATCGAGGCGATGCCGACCTGCGGCTTGTGCATGTCTTCGTCGGTCAGCCCGACGCCGTAAAGCATCGCCTGAGAGCCGACCTGCGAGATCGTCTGGGTGAGCACACTGCTGTACTTGTTGAGCTTACGGCTGGTTGTGACTGACATTGGACTCTCTTTCTTGTTTAAAAGATGGCCGGCCCGCGTCAACCGCGTGACCCCACCAGACTATCCGGCGCTGGAGAGTTCCGCGCTCCGTCCTTCTTCAGAAAACGTCCGCGACCTACCCGCGATGCTTCCGCCTGACGCCAACCGCATGTTTTCGATATCAGCACCACGCGCTGGCAACCCGCTCTCGACGTTCGGGTCATAATTGATGAGGAAGTATTCGACGGCGTCAGAGATAGCGGTCCAACTGGCCTCAATAATGTTTGTACTCGCCCCGACAGTCGTCCAGTTGTGCACGCCGTCTGAACTGGTGATGAGCACCCGCACAGATGCCCCCGTACCCTGGTCGCTGTTGATAATTCGCACTTTGTAGTCGAGAAGATGCATTCGGTCCAGGTGAGGGAAGTGCCCTTGTATCGCCTTGCGCAGCGCCAGCATCAGGGCGTTTACCGGTCCGTTGCCCTCGGCTACTTCGTGGTAGATTCTGTCGCCTACTTCAGCCTTGATCGTCGCCTCCGAAGATAGCCCGCGCCCGGCCCGGTTCGCCACCGATACCGAGTAGTCGATAAGGGAGAAATTGGGCTGGTATCCTTCCTGCGAACGACGCAACATGAGGTCGACGCTTGCCTCTGCGCTTTCAAATTCGAAGCCGACGTTTTCCAACTCCTTGATCTGCTGGAGTACCGCTCTTTCCTTTTCCCTCGACAGCCCCTCGACCCCGAACTCATCCGCCTTTATCGCAATATTGTCCTTGCCGCTAAGTTCACTGACGAGAACTCGCGTCTGATTTCCCAAATCCTCCGGCTCGACGTGCTGGTAGCTGTCGACGTTCTTGAGAACGGCGTTTACGTGCGTTCCCCCTTTGTGGGCAAAGGCGCTCCGGCCGACAAAGGGTTGATGCGTATTGGGCCGCAGATTCGCGAGCTCGTTGATATAGTGGCTGAGGTCGGTCAGGTGGGCCAGCTTCTCCTCGTTGACCAGGTCATAGCCCATTTTCAGTTGCATGTTGGCGATGATACTGACGAGGTTGGCGTTGCCGCATCGTTCCCCGTAACCGTTTATTGTTCCTTGTACATGGCTGCATCCATTGCGCACCGCCTCCAACGAGTTTGCCACGCCGGTGTCGCTGTCGTTGTGAGCGTGAATGCCTAGTGTGACTTTCCCTGCGCTCTGCACGGCAAGGGAACGGCCGCCGTTCCCTTCTTCTACTGGTAATGTGAGGACGGCCGACAGTTCCCGTCGCACGGCCCGTACTATCTCGCCAACTTCCCAGGCAAGACAGCCGCCGTTTGTGTCACAGAGGACGATGCAAGTGGCGCCGCCGACGATGGCCTGCCTGAGCGTCTCTACGGCATATTCAGAGTTCTTCTTGTAGCCGTCGAAGAAATGCTCGGCGTCGTAAACCACTTCACGGCCTCGACTCGCAAAAAAGGCCACCGACTCCCGAATCATGCGCAGATTCTCTTCCGGGGTCGTCTGCAGGACATCGCGCACATGCAGATCCCAGCTCTTGCCAAAAAGTGAGACGACCGGCGTGTTGGCCTCAAGCAGCAGCTGAATCTGTGCATCGTCGGCGGGATCGGTGTCCCGTTTACAGGTGGAGCCGAAAGCTGTCAACCTTGCGTGCTTCAGGGACAGCTCTCTAGCGGCCCGGTCAAAAAACTCCATGTCTTTGGGATTGGAGCCGGGCCAGCCGCCCTCGATGTAGTCAATCCCGAACTCGTCGAGCCGGGCGGCAATACGCAGTTTGTCATCGCAGCTGAGCGAAACGCCTTCGGCCTGAGTACCGTCCCGCAGCGTAGTGTCGAATAACTGAATCTTCACTTCTCCAGACTCCATATCAATCCAATCGCATTAGAGCCGCCAGGATTGGCGACGATCTGTCGTTATTGCCCGCTGTCGGCCGCGTGCATCCCAAAATGAGTGTGATCTCTTGCAATCCTCTGGCCGAGACCAAAACATGGCCACGCCGCGATCAAATCTGAGGCCCCCAAAGCGACGTCTCTGTCCACTGACTACTGACTACTGCAGTTTTGGGCGGTCGGGCCTATTCGGCCCTCCCTTGTGCGGGGGCGGAGCCCCCGCAACGCCCCCCCCAACAACATGCCTCATCGACCTGGTGTCGATTTTCGTAACGGGTGCCTAATCGAAAGTGTCCAGCCAGACCGGCCCCCCCAGTCCCATCAGATCCCCGCAGGTGCCGGCCTTGTGCCTGCCCTGCGTCTAGCCAAAGCACAGTAAACAATTCCAGCCGCCGCTGGCACTGATTCCCTGCCAGACTGTTTCCACTCCAAATCTGGGACGCACGCCTATCAGCCCGTCGCCTGTAAACCGGCAGCGATTCCATTGATCGACAGCAGGATCGCCTGTCGTAAGCGGGGATCTTCCTTGGTCCCATCGCGACCTGCTTGGGCGTCATTCAACTGCTGCTCTCCGCCGGTTCGCTGCTTGCTTAGCAACGCAACCTGAATATAGTTGAGCGGATCCACATAGGGATTGCGCAGGTTGATGCTGCGTTGGAGCCATGGCTCGTTGTCAAGGAGTGCCGCCTGGCCGGTTATCTCCAATATGATCCGTTCAGTGCGACGGAACTCATCCATGATTTCGCCGAAAATCGCAGTGCGCGTCGCATCGGCCGCCAGAGACGCGTAGAGCGAGGCAATTGGCATATCGGCGCGGCGCATCGAGAGCTGCGCCCTGTCAATGACGGTACGGAAGAAGGGCCAGTTGTGGTACATCTCCCGAAAGACTCCCATGCGATGAGCCGATTCTGCCTGCAATCCCGTACCTAGGCCGTACCAGCCAGGCAGGTTCACCCGGCTCTGGGTCCAGGCAAATACCCACGGAATCGCGCGCAGGTCTGAGATGTCCGATGTCTGGCGGCGCTTGGCTGGCCGCGAACCGATATTCATCTGCGCCAGTTGTTCGATCGGCGTCGCCTCGTGGAAGTAGCTCAGGAAAGCAGGTTTCTCTACGAGTGCACGGTACTTTCGCTCAGAGAGTTCGCTGGCCGCCTCCAGGATCCTCACCCAGTCCTCACTGACAGAGTGCAAGGAGTTCTCGCTTCCCGAACTGTCGCTCACGAAGTGATGATTAGTTTCACAACTTGCAATCAGTACTGCGTTGACCAGCTGCTCAAGGTGGCGCTTGGCAATGGCACGGTTGCTGTAGCGGGCGCTGATCACTTCCCCCTGCTCGGTCAGCTTGATCCGCCCCTGGACCGATCCCGGAGGCTGCGCAAGAATGGCGCGATTGGCCGGCCCGCCGCCGCGTCCGATCGAGCCGCCGCGCCCATGAAAGAGAATCAGTTTTACGTCGTAGGCGCTGCAAATCTGGGCCAGTCTTTCCTGGGCCTGGTACAGCGACCAGCTGGAGCGCAAATAGCCGCCGTCCTTGTTGGAGTCGCTGTAGCCGATCATAATCTCCTGGCAGTTGTCCCGCTGCGCCAGGTGTTTGCGGTAGATCGGAGACTTGAATAACGCTTTCATCACATCAGGCGCCCGGACCAGGTCGTCAATCGTTTCAAAGAGGGGCGCGATATCGATCCGGCCAAATAGGCCCGCGTCCTTGGCCAGCAGTAGGACCTCCAATACATGGCTGACGGAAGTGGTCATGCTGATGATGTACGCGCCTATGGCCTGCGGCGCGATCCGCTCATGGGCCTGACGGATGAGCCGGAAAAGGGCCACCGTCTCGTTGGTATCGTTGCTGTAGAGCAGTCGGGCTGTTAGCGGGCGCGGACTCTCGATTTCTTCGACCAGGAGCCGCGTCCGCTCCTCTTCCGAAAGACCCAGATAATCGAAATCAGGATCTTGCGCCCTGTAATAGCGGTTCACCAGTTCGGCGACCGCCTCGAAGTGGCGCTCTGAGTGCTGGCGAATGTCCATGGAAGCCAGATGGAAGCCAAAAATACGTGCTTGCTGTACCAGACGGGCGAAGCGCCCTTTGGCCAGCCGGTCTCCTTTGTTCTCGCGCAAACTCTCCTGGATGAGCTCCAGGTCGGCGATAAATTCGTCCGCGTTGGTGTACGCCCAAGGGTCAGGTCTTTGCGTTTGCCACGACTCCCTGTTCTGGGCTAGGGTCGCGCCCAGCCTCCGGTAGATCAGGATCATCTTCTGGCGGTAAGGTTCCAGCGAGAAGCGCTCCAGGCGAGCTTTGTCGCTCGGCGGTGCACTCTCTAGGTCCTCGGCCAAACTGTCGAGAAACGCCTGCGAAAAGGCCCCGCGTGTGTTGGCCACGCTGAGATGCCCGTACATGCCGACCACAGTACGGCGATAGAGCTCGAGTGCCTGCTCTTTCTGCTGACGCAAGGCGTCTTCAGTGACATCCTGAGTTACAAATGGGTTGCCGTCCCTGTCTCCTCCGATCCACGAACCGTAGCGCAGAAAAGTGGGCAGTCGGTCTGAACCCGCGTCGTCGTCTTCATCGAAAATGCTGCCAGGAAATTCCCTTTCAAGCGCGTGACCCAACTCGCTGTAGATCTCCGGCAACAGATCAAACAGCGTGGTATCAAAGAAATAGAGCCCCTCGCGCACCTCGTCCAACACGTCCGGACGTCGGTCTCGATTGACGTCACTCTGCCACAGTGAGACTACGATCTCACGGATCTGATTCCAGTTATCCCTTTCTTCACTCGGCAAGAGTACGTGCGAGTCTAGCTCACGCAGTAATCTGGTCAGGTCGAGCAGCTTCAGAAGGATTGTGCGGCGCTTGGCCTCGGTAGGGTGGGCCGTGAAGACCGGTTTGATCAGCATCTCGTCAAGCAGGCGTCCCACTTCAGAAGCCGGCGTTCCCCCCTTTCGCAGCCTCGTGACGGCTGCCGCAATGGTCTCAGGCATGTGGCGATCAGTCTCTTCCGCCTCTGCCGTCCGCTGGCGAATGACCCGCACACGCTGCTGCTCCTCTGCCAGGTTTACGAGCTGGAAATAGGTAGTAAAGGCCTTCAACACGCCCAACGTGCTGTCGAAGTCACTGACCAGGTCCGCGGTCAGCTGCTCGATCTGGGCTCCGGCGTCTCGGTCCCCCTGCCGCTGAGCGCGCGTCAGTGCCCGCAAGTCTTCGACAAGGTCAAAAATTGCCTGGCCCTCCTGCTCGACGATCGTCTCGCCAAGTACGTTGCCAAGCTGGCGGACCGTCCACCGCAACTGGCGGTCCGCATCGCTCCGCGCCGATGCGTTGCCTTTCTCGGGATCAACGTCTGTATCGATCTGACCCTGCCTGGGCCGGGTAACCATTCAGGTGCCCCTACAACTATTCCTTCAGCCACGGTCCAAAATGGGAACGTTCCAAAATGTACCAACTGCAGTACCGCAAAGGCTCTGCTTCAGAGTTCCCTGGGATAATTCAAGCTAAGCATCCCGAATCTCCTTCACTACGAGATCACCTAGGACCTCGGTTCCTGCTGTCTCTGTACCGGGTTGCGCGATATCCGGCGTTCGTACACCCAGAGCCAGGATTGCATCTACTGCCTCCTCCACCGCCGCGGCCTCCTTCTCCATTCCAAGGCTATGGCGGAGAAGCATCGCGCTGCTCAGAATCGCAGCCAGAGGGTTGGCGATCCCCTGTCCGGCGATGTCGGGTGCACTGCCGTGAATCGGCTCATAGAGACCAAGCGGCAGATTGTGCCGGTTGCTGACATCACCCAGGCTGGCTGAAGGCAGCATGCCCATCGACCCTGCCAGCATCGAAGCTTCATCGGTGAGTATGTCTCCGAACAGGTTGCCGGCTACGATCACGTCGAAGTCAGCCGGCCTGCGGATCAGGTGCATGGCCATGGCGTCGACCAGAATGTGCTCGACCTCCAGTTCGGGGTAGTCGGCGAGAGCCTCAGTCGCTACGCTGCGCCAGAGACGCGAGGATGCGAGAACGTTAAACTTGTCCACGCTGGCAAGGCGGCGTTTGCGCTCCATGGCCGAATCCGCGGCCAGCCGGACGACGCGATCGATCTCCGGCCTGGTGTAGAGCATTGTGTCGTAGGCTTCGAAGTTGTCGTCCGGCTCTTTGCGCTCTCCAAAGTAGATGCCCCCGGTCAATTCCCGTACCACGAGAAGGTCTACACCTTCCAGCGTCTCTTCCTTGATGGTGCTGGCAGATAGCAACTCTGGCTGCAGCTTTACCGGGCGCAGGTTGGCGAACAGGTCCAGGCTTTTTCGCAGAGCGAGGACGCCCCGTTCTGGTCTGTCGGGCAAGCTGGGGTCGTCCCACTTCGGCCCGCCTACGGCGCCAAGCAAGACGGCCTCCGCCGCGGAGGCTGCCTCAACGGTTTCGTCCGGCAAACTGGTGCCCAACTCATCGATGGAACGTCCGCCGATCTGCTGATGGTCAAAGACAAAACTATGGCTGAATCGGTCGGCCACCGCTGCCAGGACTTTCTTGGCTTCCGCCGTGACTTCCGGGCCAATTCCGTCACCATCCAAAATAACAATCGTTGCATCCATTCGTCATTCTTCCTTCTCAAATGGGGTCTCTGTCTCGGCCTGCACCATTCAATGAGGCCGATTATGGAAAATTACTGGATCTGCTGTGAGACTCTCAGTTGTACAGTATTTTGCCTATAACCCGGCCGGTCAACACTACCCTTTCTGGCCTCCAAATATACCTCCGATTTCGTCGCTGTTGCCCGATGCGATCCTTCATTCCTGCGGCTAAGCCGCGAATTCGATGTCGTCATCCAAATTCAATGGCCGTCTGCCCCCAAAAACTGCCAGCTCGAAGATTCTGAAGTAACAGTCCACGTCGTCAAAGCCGATTTCGCGCAGCCATTCGCATTGCGACTCCACCGGGGCCAGAATGTTGGCCTGTTTGTCTTCCCTGCCGTGATATGCAGCCGCCACCTGGTCGCGAGTCTGGCCCTCGCCGTCTGTCAGCTGACTTGCCCACAGCGTGTCGATGAAATAGTCATCATACAGCGCCTCGATTCGAGGCGTCGCCGAAGATACATGCTCAATGTTTACAAAGACACCGCCAGGCATCAACAAGTCGAAAATATCGACATAAACCTGTCGCTTGATTGAATCCGGTTGGTGGTGAATTGAAAAGCCGGAAACAACCGCGTCAAAGGGCCCTTGCGCGGAGATAATATCGAACCAGGATGGGTCGGTGTAATCTGCAGAAGAGACGTGAAGCGACCTGCTATAGGCCTCCAGGTTGCTCAGGGCAGCCTGAAGCATAGGCGTTGAGAAATCGACCAACGTCCCTCTGGCGCGCGGATATTTCTCCAGGATCGCTGCCGCCAGAATTCCGTCGCCGCAACCTAAGTCCAGGAAATTGTGTACCGGCCGCTCGCCTTGGGCCTGGTCCGCCTCTGGCCCGGCGATCACCCGCATCATTACGTCCAACTGAATCTGAGAAAGGGGTACGCCCTTACGTACTCTTCTGAGGAAATCCTCGACCAGTGACGGGGCCTTCCACACCGCACTCTTGCTATCCGCCGGAGGCGCGCCCGCTGTCATCCGCTTCATCCCCCTTCATTCGCCAGCTCCCGATAGGCTGCTTCCGGAACCAGTCGTCGCGGCACGGGCAGCTTGAAGTCAAGAACCGTCAGTATGACAGCGCGGCCTCAAAGGCGCTGATCTGCTCCTCCTTGTCCAGAAGATAGCCGAGGTCGTCAAGGCCGCGCAGCAGGCAATGTTTGCGGAAGGGATCGATGTCAAATGTCCAGGGACCGTCCGGTTCTCCCGCATTACCGCTGTCAGTACTCGGCAGTGTCACCGTCTGGCTTGGCAGGTCGATGCACATGCTGGTATGCGGAACTTCCTCGACCAGATCGAGCAGCCGGCCGACCGTCTCTTCAGGCAACCTGATTGGCAGAAGCCCGTTTTTCAGGCTGTTGTTGTAGAAGATGTCCGCGAACGCCGGGGAAATAACGGCTCGGAATCCGTACTGTGTGAGCGCCCATACGGCATGTTCACGGCTGGACCCGATGCCAAAATTGCGTCCGGCCACGAGTATTTCGGACCCTTGGAATTGGGGCTGATTGAGAACAAAGTCTGGATTTGGACTGCCGTCACGGGCGTAGCGCCACCATGAGAACAGTCCATCGCCCATCCCCTCTTGGGTGACTGCAGTGAGATATCGGGCCGGAATGATCTGGTCGGTGTCGACGTTTTCGGTTCTCAACGGCAGTGCGGTCGATGTCAGGGTGGTGAAGGGTTGCATCAGAGGATCTCCCGCACGTCAGTTACGCGGCCGTTGACTGCGGCTGCAGCGGCCATGATCGGGCTCATCAACAGGGAACGGCTCCCCGGGCCCTGTCTGCCCATGAAGTTGCGGTTGCTGGTGCTGGCGACATACTTGCCCTCGCCGGCCTTGTCATCGTTCATTGCCAGGCACATGCTGCAGCCTGCACCGCGCCACTCAAAACCGGCTTCGCTGAAAATGCGGTCCAGGCCTTCTGCTTCGGCCTGGGCCTTGACAGCCTTGGACCCCGGTACGACCAGCGCCTCCACATGACTGGATACGCGGCGGCCCTTGGCGATGGCCGCCGCGGCGCGCAAATCTTCAATGCGGCTGTTGGTGCAGGAGCCGATAAAGACGATGTCGACGTGCTGTCCTTCTATCGGCTGACCTTCAGTCAGGCCCATGTATTCGAGCGCACTCTGGAGGCTGCGTCTTTCCGCCGGATCCTCCAGGTCACTTGCTCTGGGTACCCGTTTGGTGACGGGCACGCCTTGGCCGGGATTTGTTCCGTACGTCACCATCGGCTCCAGCGCAGATGCGTCCAGCGTCAACTCGCGGTCAAAAACTGCGTCTTCATCAGTTTTCAATGTGCGCCAGTGGGCGACCGCACTGTCCCAGGCATCGCCCTTGGGCGCGTACGTTCGCCCTTTGATGTATTCGAACGTAGCCTCGTCAGGGGCGATCAGGCCCGCCCGCGCACCGCCTTCGATGCTCATATTGCAGATCGTCATGCGGCTGGCCATGTCGAGGGCCCGGATCGCTTCGCCGCGATATTCGAAAACATAGCCCACGCCGCCGCCGGCGCCGTTCTTGGCGATGATCGCGAGAATGATATCTTTGGCCGTCACACCGTGTCCAAGCGAGCCCTCAACATTGATGGCGAAGGTCTTCGCCTGCTTCTGCATAAGACACTGTGTCGCCAGAACGTGGCCGACCTCGCTGGTCCCGATGCCGAAGGCCAGCGCACCGAACGCGCCGTGCGTGCTGGTGTGGCTGTCGCCGCACACGATCGTCATGCCCGGCTGGGTGATCCCCAATTCGGGCCCGATGACATGCACGATGCCCTGGATGTCGCCTTCAATGTCGAACAATGGAACACCGAAGTCGGCGCAATTTGTACGGAGGGCGCGAACCTGGGTGGCCGCATCGTCCGGCCAGTCGACCTCCACGGCCCCGATGCGAGTGGGAATGGCGTGGTCCATGGTGGCGAAAGTCTTGTCCGGCCGTCGCACTGGCAGGCCCCGTTCGCGCAGTGTGGCGAACGCCTGTGGGGACGTGACTTCGTGAACCAGGTGGGCATCGATGTAGAGCACGGCTGGCGCGCCTTCATCTTGCGCAATCACGTGCGCATCCCAAATCTTTTCGAACAGCGTCTTTCCCATTCTACCTTTCCTAGCCTCTATTATTTTGCGATTCCTTGGGGTCCGCTTGCTTAAGGAAGGCTCGTCTCGCCCATCAAGAAACGGTCGCACTCACGCGCCGCGCCGCGTCCTTCGTTGATCGCCCAAACGACCAGGCTCTGCCCCCGGCGCATGTCGCCGGCGGCAAATACGCCGGGAACGTTGGTGGCGAACTTACCGTACTCGGCCTGGGCATTGGAGCGGGCATCTCTCCCGACGCCCAACTGATCCAGCACGGGATTCTCCGGGCCAAGGAAGCCCATCGCCAGCAATACCAACTGGGCCGGCCACACCTTTTCGCTGCCGGGCACTTCGCGCATTTCGGGGCGTGCCCCGTTTACGCTTGGCAACCATTCGATCAGGACAGTGTGGAGTTCTTTCAGTCGGCCGTTTTCGTCGCCTACGAACCTCTTGGTGCTGATTTCGAACGTGCGGGGATCTGCGCCAAAGCGGGCTGCCGCTTCCGCGTGGCCGTAGTCCACGCGGAAAATGTTTGGCCACTCCGGCCAGGGATTGCTAGCAGCCCGTTCCGGAGGCGGCTGCGGCAAGATCTCAAACATGCTGACACTATTGCACCCGTGTCGCATCGACGTACCTAGGCAGTCATTGCCCGTGTCGCCGCCGCCAATCACGATAACGTCTTTGCCCTCAGCCGAGATAAACGGATAGCTGAAGCCTTCCCCTGGAACTTCACCATACTTGCTGTCGAGCAGCTGCTTGGTATTGCCATGAAGGAACTCCATGGCAAAGTGGATGCCCTCCAACTCCCTGCCCTCGATTGGCAGATCGCGGGGATTGGTGGCGCCACCACAGAGTACGATCGCGTCGTTTTCTTCGAGAAGACCGTCGGCCGGAATGTCTTTCCCTACTTCGCAGTTTGTAATGAAGGAAACACCTTCAGCGCGCATCAAGTCGACGCGCTGCTCGACGCGCTCCTTTTCCAGCTTCATATTGGGGATGCCGTACATCAGTAGCCCACCGATGCGGTCGGCCCGTTCATAGACGGTGACCGTATGGCCGGCACCGTTGAGTTGGTCGGCGCAGGCAAGCCCGGCCGGCCCCGATCCGACTACGGCTACTTTCTTGCCCGTGCGCACTACGGGGGGTTGTGCTACGACCCAACCCTCTTCAAATCCCCTGTCAATGATCGCGCATTCGATGCTCTTGATCGTTACAGGTGGATCGATAATGCCTAGAGTGCACGAGCCTTCGCACGGGGCCGGGCAGACGCGGCCGGTAAATTCAGGGAAATTGTTGGTTGCGTGCAGCCTGTCCAACGCCTCGCGCCAGCGATTCTGATAGACTAGATCATTCCACTCAGGGATCAAGTTGTTGATGGGGCAGCCGCCCTCCGGCATCGTACCCGTGTGGCAAAACGGGATTCCGCAGTCCATGCAACGGGCGCCCTGCTCCTGTAGAGCCTCGGTCGACAAATGAAGGTGAAATTCATTCCAATCTCGAATTCGTTCAAGGGGCGCGCGTTCCGGAAATGGCTGCCGCTCGAATTCAAGAAAGCCGGTTGGTTTACCCATTCGAAATCTCCTGACTGCGTATTGCGTGGAAAGGGTCAACGCGCAATACCGGGTCGATGCACTCCCTCTCGCAATGCCTAGTTCCCGCTCACCCGCGCCGCCAGGTCCTGGCTGTTGCGCTCGAACGCGGCCATCATCGCCTCCGCCCCCTTGAGACCCATGGCCTCTACTTCGGCGAGACACTGAAGCATGCGCTTATAGTCTCTAGGTAACACCTTGACAAACTTGCCAACGTAAGCGTCCCAATCCGACAGAATCCTTCCGGCCACTTCCGAGCTGGTGTAAGCATAGTGGCGCTGTATCATTTCTCGAACTTCGGCAATTTCATCCGGATCTTCGAGTTTCCCGATTTCAACCATCTCCAGGTTCACTCGTCTGTCGAAGTAGACGCCGTCCACGGGCTTTTCATTCAGGACATAGGCAATGCCGCCGGACATGCCTGCTGCAAAGTTTCGCCCAGTGCGTCCCAATACGACCACACGGCCGCCGGTCATGTATTCGCAGCCGTGGTCGCCTACGCCCTCGATGACAGCGTGCATGCCCGAGTTTCGGACACAGAAGCGCTCGCCCGCCATGCCGCGAACGTAGGCTTGGCCGCTGGTCGCGCCATAAAAGGCAACATTTCCGATGATGATGTTGTCTTCGGCCTTGAATGTTGAGCCGTACGGTGGGTAAGCGATAATCTTGCCGCCGGAAAGACCCTTGCCGAAATAATCATTTCCGTCGCCCTCGAGCTCCAGCGTCATGCCTTGGGGAATGAAGGCCCCGAAACTCTGGCCGGCCGCTCCCTGGAAATGCAATTGGATGGTGTCTTCGGGCAGCCCGTCAGGTCCGAAGCGGCGAGTGATCTCGCTGCCAGTGATGGTCCCTACCACCCGGTTCGTGTTGCGTATGGGAAGAGTCGCTTTGACACGTCTTAAGGCCCCATCCTGCTCGTCCCCTCCCTGTCCCGAATAAACTCGTTGCACCACTTCCACACTGTTTTCGAGTGCAGGTTTGCAAAGTTCGAGCAGAGTCGTATTGTCCAGAGCTTTGTCCAACCCGTGGTCTTGGTCTATCTGGCAGTAGCGCCCCCAATACTCCGGCACATCGGGTCGATGCAGGATTGCGGTCAAGTCGATGCCATGGGCCTTCCAGTGTTCGATAGAATGCGGCGCCTCCAGTCGGTCGGTGCGCCCGATCATCTCGTTCACAGTTCGAAAACCGAGCTTTGCCATGTACTCCCGCAACTCCTGGGCGATAAAGTACATGAAATTGACCACGTGCTGGGGGTCGCCCGTGAACATCTTTCGCAGTTCGGGGTTCTGCGTGGCAACGCCGACAGGACATGTGTCCAGATGGCAGACGCGCATCATGATGCAGCCCAATGCAACCAGAGGGCTTGTGGCAAACCCGAACTCCTCTGCGCCCAGCAATGCTGCGATTGCAAGGTCTCTGCCTGTCTTAAGCTGCCCGTCGGTCTCCACGACGACGCGGCTGCGCAGATTGTTGATGAGCAGAGTCTGGTGAGTCTCGGCAACACCCAACTCCCAGGGCAGGCCCGCATGTTTGATGCTTGTCTGAGGCGACGCTCCCGTCCCGCCGTCATGGCCGCTGATCAGGATGACGTCGGCATGGCCCTTGGCTACGCCGGCCGCGACCGTTCCCACACCAACTTCCGACACCAGCTTCACATTGATCCGTGCGTGGTGGTTGGAGTTCTTCAGGTCGTGAATCAGCTCGGCTAGGTCTTCGATCGAATAGATGTCATGGTGCGGCGGCGGCGAGATCAATCCCACGCCAGGTGTCGAGTGACGCACTTCCGCAATCCACGGGTAGACCTTCTTCCCAGGCAGCTGGCCTCCTTCGCCTGGCTTGGCCCCCTGCGCCATCTTGATCTGCAACTCCCTCGCATTGACAAGATAGTTGCTGGTCACCCCGAAGCGGGCAGAAGCCACCTGCTTGATGGCGCTGTTCTTCGAATCGCCGTTCGGCTCAAGGATGTAGCGGGCCGGATCTTCGCCCCCTTCGCCCGTGTTGCTCCGCCCCCCGATGCGGTTCATCGCGATGGCAAGAGTCTCATGCGCCTCTTTGCTGATCGAGCCGTAAGACATGGCCCCGGTCTTGAAGCGCTTACAGATCGACTCGACCGGCTCTACCTCTTCGATTGGAATACTTTCGTCGCCATCAAAATCAAACTCCAGCAGGCCCCGCAGGTTGCACCACTCCTTGTTCATCTGGTCAATGTCCTTCGTGTACGCCTTGAAGGACTCGTAGTCGTTGTCGCGGGTCGCCTTTTGCAGCAGGTGTACGGTACGTGGATTGAAAAGATGCAACTCCCCATCTTTACGCCATTGGTAGTCGCCGCCGGGGGAGAGCAGCTGGCCGCCGTGGCCGTTACCGTTGACAGCAGACACTTCCGGCTTTACCGCAACTAGTCCGTGCCCATTGGATTCAGACTGAGCGTAAAGGCGAACAGGGTAGGCCCGATCGTGTCGAATCTTGATTTCATCGAAGATTTCGGAGAGACCGATACCCTCTACGCGGCTGGAAGTCCAGGTAAAATACTTGTCTACCAGTCTCTGGCTCAGCCCAAGTGCTTCGAATATCTGGGCGCCGCAGTAGCTCTGGATCGTCGAGATGCCCATCTTTGAAAGGACTTTCACGACCCCTTTCATCGCCGCCTTGACGTAGTTGTAAATCGCGGTATCGTGGTCGATATCGACGAGAAGACGGTCCCGTATCATCTGGTCCAATGTCTCTATCGCCAGATATGGATTGACCGCCGTGGCACCAAATCCGATGAGTAGCGAAAGGTGGTGAACCTCTCGCGGTTCGCCCGACTCCACGACCAGCGCGGTGCGCGTTCGTGTCTCATTGCGAATAAGATGGTGGTGCAACCCTGACGTAGCCAGCAATGCCGGGATCGGCGCAATGCCGGGACCAACGCCTCGGTCCGAAAGAATCAGGATATTGAACCCTTCTTCGATTGCCTCGGTCGCCGCCTGAAACAGGTCTTCAAGCGCCTGTTCCAGCGCATCCCTTCCGCCGTGTACGTCGAAGAGAATCGGAAGAGTCTTGGTGCGGAAGCCCTCGGCGCCGCTGCCCTCAATGTGCTGGATCTTTGCCAGCTCCTCGTTGGTGAGGATGGGCTGTCTGAGCTTGAGCTGGTGGCAGTTCTCCGGCTTGGTCTCAAGCAAATTCAGCTCGGTGCCCATCATCACCTCGGTGGCGGTGATCAATTCCTCCCGGATCGCGTCGATCGGCGGATTGGTCACCTGGGCAAAGAGCTGTTTGAAGTAGTTGTAAAGCAGCTGAGAGTGGTTCGACAGAGCCGCCGCCGGCGTGTCGTTGCCCATGGCGCCCAGCGCTTCGACCCCGTCGGTAGCCATTGGCGCCATCAGAATTCGCAACTGCTCAAATGTGTAGCCGAAAATCTGTTGCCGCTCGAGCATAGTACCGTGGTCAACACCCGGTACTTCCGCCTCCGGCTCGGGAAGCTCGTCCAGGCTGACCAAGTGCGTGTCTAGCCACTCGCGGTATGGATGCGCGCCGGCCATCGTCTCCTTGAGCTCCTCGTCGGAGATGATGCGGCCTTGCGAAGTGTCGACCAGGAACATCCGGCCCGGTTCCAGGCGCGCCTTCTTGACAATGCGCTCCGGCTCCATCGGCAGTACGCCCACCTCCGATGCCATCACCACCATGTCGTCTTTAGTGACGCAGTAGCGCGAGGGGCGCAGCCCGTTGCGGTCCAACACCGCACCTACAATCGTTCCGTCCGTAAAGACCATGGAGGCCGGCCCGTCCCACGGCTCCATCATTGTGCTGTGGTACTCGTAAAAAGCCTTCTTGGCGTCGCTCATCGTTTCATGCTGCGACCACGGCTCCGGGATCATCATCATCATCGCGTGCGGCAGCGTCCGCCCGGACAGATAAAGGAACTCGAGCGTTTCGTCGAATTTAGCCGAGTCGCTGCCGTCATCGTGAATGATAGGCAGAATCTTCTTGATGTCACTGCCAAAAAACTCGCTCTCAAACTGGGACTGTCTGGCGAACATCCAGTTCTCGTTCCCGCGCAAAGTGTTGATCTCACCATTGTGAATCATGTACCGGTATGGGTGAGCACGCTCCCAACTGGGGAATGTATTGGTACTGAACCGCGAGTGAATGACGATCAAGGCCGATTCCATATCCCCATCCAACAAATCAGGGTAGAATCCCTTTACCTGCGGCGCCATCAACATGCCTTTGTAAACGACTGTGCGAGATGAGAGGCTGGCAACGTAGAACGCGTCGCCTTCACGCAACTGGGAATACCGGATCCGGTTTTCCGCCTGCTTTCGAATCACATATAGTTTACGCTCGAATGCAAGGTCATCGTCTCCTGTCAACCGATTAGGGTTGCGCCCGATGAAAACCTGCCGCACGACCGGTTCGCCGAGGCGAGCCGTGTGGCCCAACTCATCATTGGCCGTCGGAACTGTGCGCCAGCCGAGAACAGTCTGTCCTTCTGAGCGGATTATCCTTTCAAAAAGTTGCTCGCACAGGAATCGGTAATCCCCTCTCGGGGGAAGAAAGATCATCCCAACCGCGTAGTCGCCTTTGGGAGGTAGGTCGATCCCCTCCTCCTCGGCGACCTTCCGCATAAACTTGTCCGGCATCTGCATGAGAACGCCGGCTCCGTCGCCCGTGTTCGGCTCGCATCCGCACGCGCCGCGATGAGCAAGGTTAAGCAGTACCTCCAGGCCCTGAGTGACGATGGCGTTCGACTTTTCTCCTTTGATGTTGACCACGAATCCAACGCCGCACGCATCGTGCTCATACCTCGGGTCGTACAGCCCTTGCTTGGCAGGCAGACCGGGTTGCGCATAGGGGGTGGGATGGTGACAACAAGAAGGAGTAAGTTGCATTTCCGACATAACGACATCTCCTCAAGTATGTCTTCCGTTTCGCGAGGTACTTTCAGAGTAGTTGGTTAGGGGGTGACTACTCTGCATCCGAGCGGCTTATTCCGCTCCGTATGCGAAGGAAGAGCGTATGCAAAGACCGGATGACATCGTTGTCGTACCGCGAAAACCTTGCAAACAGATGAATTCCTGGCGGCATAAACCCGCCATCATTTCGCATAATTTACACGAGAATTACCCGTTAGTCAACTTTCCGGCCCCCTCGCTGACAAGTGGTAGCCATTCCCATAAATGATTACTTCCACGCCGCCGTCTACGACCACGGGATGACTTATCTTGACGCCCAGGACGCCGTCATAACCCTTGGCGGAGGACTTTTCTTCGAGATCGGCTAGTCCTTGTTCAATTGCCTTCGCAATCAAGGTCTCGTAATGGGTCATACGCCCGCCGACAAGATTGCGGATGTTCTCCCTCACATCCTGAACAATGTTGGCGGCGTAAACAACGACGACAACCAGCAGTTCGCCAACCTCGACGTCGTTGCCGGGTGCTCCGTCAAGTGCAATTAGGGTCACTGCCCGCTCTCTCAGTCTCTATTGCCTTTTTTATCTAGAGGAGCGGCGTCTCTTCCGCTGCCAACGCGGCCTTCTGGAAGTACAACCGTAACATTCACGTCCTGACGTTTGCGGCGGGACCTTATCCTGCTCCAGAGAATCGCTAGCACGATTAGTCCCGCCAGCAAATATAAGGAATTCCTCAGGATTGGCCCCTCATAGTGCCAGAACAGAGCCCAGAACAATTCACCGGAAAGAGCTGGCCCTATCGATAACAGCATGTCAAAGACTTGACCGACCCACAGTCTGTCTCCCGTCTTCAGGGTGATATAGTCAAGAGTCTCTTCTAGGTCTTGGCTTTCCAACAAGGTCACCTGGACAAACTCGACTCCCAATTCAGTGATCAACTTCGGCTCGCGAAGAATGCGGTCAACAAGGACGTTTCTCTCCTGTGCATTTAGTTTGGTCAGATACGCCTTGGCCAGCCAGGACAACTCTTCAGGCGAAAGCGCCTCCAAGACCTGTTTGATATGTATGGTTGGCAAGGCTAACACAGCATCTCGTTCTACCCGGTCAAGAAGCATCGCCTTCTGAATTAGGTCAGCATCGTCCAGAACCAAAACCCGTTCCAGGTCTGCCCGGTCCCTGAAGTCAGAAGGGGATGCAACGCGGTACAGTTCCGTCGCGACGAGTAGTACAACTGATTCTCCAGCCAGATCTGCCCATTCGATTACGACGTCGGGATCAACGCCTAATTCCAGCATCTCAAGAACATCTTGAGGCAGAGCAAGTAGCCGCTCAAACTGTCCCTTATCGAGCAGACTCTCCAATCTTGCCGAGCCGAGCTTCGCTTCCACCACCGAAACGAAATCGGCCAATTTCCTTACCTCTTCCACGGGGGTATTGTCTAGAAGCCCTTGGAATCTGGAGTTAGTTTTGGCGAGCTCCAGCACTCGCCCATACTTGCTGCGGAATCCCTGCCATTGGCTGTATACATCGTTGGAAACGGAGCGGGACAGTTCTGCAAGGTCCAGTTCAGCTAGAAGCTCTTCGTGGACTTCGTTGGCAATCTGTTTGCGAAGTTCAGACTTTGTCTGGTCCTCTTGCAGTGCAGCCCGGATCTGTGGAAATGCACCCTCTCCCGCATTAATCACATCCCATACTATGAGACCCCCACCGATAATCCAGCCGACAAGCGGAATTGCCGAGGTGGCCAACTTCCCCAGAATTCGCACTACAATCTTTCCGGCGATGTTTTGGGCCATCTTGGCCGCAAACTGCTTTGCAAGCTGAGTCCCTACTATGACCGCAACGCCACTCAAGAGTTCCGGGTGCAACTCTATGATATCCAGGATAGTTGCACTCTCGGGATCCGGATCGACTACGATCTCGTCGATTCTCTCTTGAATATGTTCATCTAATACTGCCGCCATAGTCTGAGAGAACGTATCGCCGATAAATGCCTGTACGCATTGCAACGCTGAAGAAGCCGACTTCGCAGTCATAACCCGCAGTTCATCCACCAGTTCACTGGCAATGTCCTCGGACAGAAGGTTGACGGCGTTCACGAAACTCTCAGAGCCAAAAGCGTATGTGGCAACCCTTTCTGTTAACTCCTTGGTTGTATCCGCAGACCAATTGGACTTTACACGTTCCCACCAATCAGTTTCACTACGTGCCTTTTCGACGGCCGCGTCCACAGCCGCATCAACCGTGGAATCAAGGTCTAACTCTGCCCATTTGCGATCGACAATCGCCTCTATCTCCAAACGTATTTTTTCGGGCTCGAAAATGGACTGTGTAATGCCGTTCAGCTCATCCCGCAAGCGGGCCTCTTCGATTTGGTCACATTCCTGAAAGGTGTAATTGACAGGAGGCTTTTCCTGCGCGAAGGTAGTACGCGCCGGCACTGTCGTGGAGACTAAGAGAGCAATGAGGACTGCGTTGGCAAAGCGCCAGATATTGCCAGGGACGCCGCCAAGACGACTCGCTATCCGGAATCTCCTATGGAGTGTTTTCATCGCGAAAACCAAAGGTTGGGGAACCCCAAAGTAAGTCAATTCGGCCGATTATCGTTTTGCCTTTCCACTCAACACAGACCTACCGGGACATCCAATCTATCTCGACACCCTCACCCCAGCGGGTCGGCACGGTCATTTTGCAGGATGCCCAATCAGAACGGAACATACCTTCCTGAGTGCTGATACGACAACTTCCTCGTTAGAGTTTCCGCTAGGTAACGACATCTCACACCTGATTCCCCCCTGTCTTGAGAAAAGGGGGCGGGAAGAAATTGCTTTTGGAGTTCGCGAAATCCCTGGGATTGCTGCCAGAGCATGCAAATGAATACTTCATGACCTGCCCATTCGGGAAGACAATGTCTCGGCGCATGAACCTTCTACCAAGGTCAGAATTCCTCGCTTTGCATTCACCTCAGCACTAGTGCTCTAACTGCAAAAGCGGCGACTGGGATAGCCCAATCGCCGCTTGTTCGCTACCTACTCTCTCTAGATACCTACCGTCGCCACCTCTGAGTCACCCGCCGCAATCGCAACCTCGGCGTCATCCTCATCGGCCGCGCACAGCTTATTCAACGCCTGCAGATAGGCCTTCGTGCTCGCCACAATAATATCCGTGTCAACCCCGCGCCCACTGAACAGCCGCCGCCGCGGACGCCCTTGCGCCGTCCTGCTATGACCCCGGCTCTCCGGCGCCTCAATTCGAACCGTCACGTCGCCATTGGCGTCAATGCCTTCGGTTACCGCCTGCACAAGAAACTCGGTCAGTTCGTTTGGCTGTTGCACAAGTTTGTCGATACAAGAGTAAACCGCGTCCACCGGACCCGCGCCAAAACTCGCCTCAGTGATCTCCTCTTCTGTCTCGTTATTGCGCAGTGTAACCACAGCAGTCGGCGTCATATTTGTCCCGCACTGCACCTGTATCCCCTTTAGCTCCCATATTTCAATTGGCTGATACAGTTCATCCGCCACCAGCGCCTCGATGTCTGCGTCGGTGACCGTCTTCTTCTTATCGGCCAGGTCCTTGAAACGCGAAAACACCTCGTTCAACCCTTCACGTTCCAGGTGGTAACCCATCTCCTGCAGACGCACGCCCAGAGCATGGCGGCCCGAATGCTTGCCGAGCACCAGGCGGCTCTGGTGCAAACCGATCGTGTCGGCATCCATAATCTCATAGGTGCGCTTGTTCTTCAGCATACCATCCTGATGGATGCCCGCCTCGTGCGCGAACGCGTTGGTCCCAACGATCGCCTTGTTGGGCTGGATCACCATACCGGTATACCGGCTGACCATGTCGCTGCTGCGGTGAATCTCCTGGCTGCGAATATTGGTGCGTAGGTCGAAAACGGATTGGCGAGTATACAGCGCCATCACCGTCTCCTCCAGGCTCGTATTTCCGGCGCGTTCGCCGATACCGTTGATAGTTACCTCGATCTGGCGGGCGCCGTTCTGCACACCGGCCAGCGTGTTTGCCGTCGCCAGCCCTAGGTCATTGTGGCAATGAACGCTGAAGATTACGTCCTGGCCGCCCTCTACGTTTTCGCGCAGATACTCAATCAGGTCACCAAACTCCTCCGGCGTTGTGTAGCCAACCGTATCCGGGATGTTCAGCGTGGTGGCGCCTGCCTGAACCGCTACGCTACACACTTTTACCAGAAACTCAGGGTCGCTCCGGCCAGCGTCCTCAGGACTGAACTCAACGTTTTCGCAAAGGCTGCGTGCGTACTGCACCATGTCCCCCACGGTTTCCAGCACTTCATTGGGCGACATGCGCAGCTTGTGCTGCATGTGAATGTCGCTGGTGGCCAGAAACGTATGAATTCTGGGTCGAACTGCCCCCTGAACCGCTTCCCAGGCCTTGTCAATGTCGTCCTTATTGGCCCTGGCCAGGCCGGCAATGATAGGCGGCGCACCTACATTGCCGTCTTCGTCCCTGCGAGGAGACCGGCCTACAGTTTCTGCAATCCTCTTCACAGCGGCCAGGTCGCCGGGCGAGGCTGCAGGAAAACCGGCCTCCATGATGTCGATTCCCAGGCGAGCCAGCTGGCGCGCGATCTCGAGCTTTTCCTGCTCATTCAACGTGGCACCCGGTGACTGCTCCCCATCGCGCAACGTCGTGTCGAAGACGAGTACCGTGTTCCCGTGCGCAACCTCCTTCGCCCACTGGTCGACGTCGCCCAGACGGTACTGTTCAACGTCTATCGGCGAAATGTCGTCTTCGGGAGCCTCGTCCAGCTGCTGTGTGTCAATTGTGTTGGTCATGGCAAGATGCCTCCGGAGGTGAATCTGTTCAATAGATGACAGTTCCGTCCTCCCTCGCTCAGAGCGGCGGGGGACGTCGAGAGCGCGGAGTACGACTCAGCGCGCAAAATAAGGTCACTAAGGCCGTCATCCATTTTCATCACCCCCTTTCCCCTCAGTTCAGACCCGACTCCAAACGCCTAGATTTCCTTTGCGTCCAGGAAGGTCATCATCCTTCGCAATTCCTTGCCCACGTTCTCCAACTGCTGACTCTGCTCGTTGCGGCGCCTCTCGTAGTAAACCTTGCCGCCGCCGTGGTACTCGTCCATCCACTCCTCGGCAAATGCGCCCGACTGGACGTCCGCCAGAATCTTCCGCATCGACTCTTTGGTCTCTTCGGTGATGACGCGTTGGCCGCTCTTGTAGTCGCCCCATTCCGCTGTATCGCTTACGCTGTATCGCATGTAATTCAACCCGCCCTGATACATAAGGTCCACGATCAGTTTGAGTTCATGCAAGCACTCAAAGTAAGCAATCTCAGGTTGGTAACCGGCATCGACAAGAATCTCGAAGCCGGCCTTGATCAGTTCGCTGACACCGCCGCATAGGACGGTCTGCTCCCCAAACAGGTCCGTCTCTGTCTCTTCGGCAAATGTCGTTTCCAGAACGCCTGCGCGTGCTGAACCGATAGCTTTAGCATAGGCCAGCGCGTTGGCCAGGGCATTTCCGGATGCGTCCTGGTGGATGGCGACCAAAGCCGGTACGCCAGAACCTTCGGTAAAGACCTCCCGTACGCGGTGGCCGGGGGCTTTCGGCGCTACCATCGACACGTCAACGTCATCGGGTGCAACGATGAAACCGTAGCGTACGTTGAAACCGTGCGCGAACATCAGCGTGTTGCCGGCCTCGAGATTTGGTTGTATCTGCTCCTCGTATACCTTGCCTTGGATCGGGTCGGGGATGACGACCATGATCATATCGGCTTCGCGTGCAGCCTCGGCCACGCTCACAACGCGCAGACCGTCGGCCTCGGCCTTGGCCTTGCTGCGGCTGCCCTCGTGCAGCCCGATGCGAACGTCCTGGCCGCTGTCCTTCATGTTCAAGGCGTGCGCATGCCCCTGGCTGCCGTAGCCGATCACCGCGATCTTCTTGCCTTCCAACCGCGCCATGTCAGCGTCATTCTCATAATAAATCGTTGCCACATTCCCCTCCGAGAATCTGAGTTTCTAGTATCTTGAATGCTTCCTTGCTGCCCCCTGCTGCCGCGCCTACTCCTGCAGGACCGGACCACGACCTGTTCACCGCATCCACGCAAGCCACAGGCCAATCTCTTACACCCTGTGATCGCGTTCTACTTTGGGTCTCCGTGCCCACTACCATTGAGACTTGCCGCGGCTTTGAATATCGACGTCGCCGGCTTGGTCCGCTTGGGCCGCTCGTCACCGCGACACAACGCCACGCGGCCCGTCCGCACCATCTCCTCGATGCCGAAGGGGCGCAGCAGTTCAATTAGCGAATCCACCTTGTCTTCCGTTCCAACCGCCTGCACGACCAAATTCTCAGCGTTGACATCCACGATCTGGGCCCGGTAGATCTCGGCAAACTGCATAATCTCCCCGCGTGTTGCAGGAGTCGTCCGGACCCGAATCAGGGCCAGCTCACGCAAGATGGCTAGCCGGTTTGTAATGTCCTCCACCGCAGTGACGTCTACAACCTTGCGCAGCTGTTTGACGACTTGGTCGGCCACCCGTTCGTCGCCATCCACGACAAAGGTCATGCGGCTAATGCCGGGCGTCTCGCTATGGCTGACCTGAAGACTGTCGATGTTGAAGTTACGCCTGCGCAGCATTCCGGATACCCGGTTCAGGACGCCGGGCTTATCGCGCATCCAGGCGACAAGTGTGTATTGCATTGGTCTCCCCTGTGGCGATTCTGCTCCTTAGATTCAGATGGCCTCAACTGGCCGTGCATTCGCGAGCTGCCGTCGCATCTGCGGCAAGACTACCAGCTCGGCTGTACGCCGCTGTATCCCTGAACATAGCCCGGCTTCGGTCGCCGGATCAGTTCGTCCACCGCAGCGCCCGGCGCCACCATCGGATAAACATTGACTTCCTCTTTCACCTGGAAATCGACTAGGAACGGCCCATCGGTGGCGTGCGCCTGCTCCAGTACCGGCACAACCTCGCTGGGATGTCGCACCACCGCAGCGGGGATGTCGTAAGCATCGGCGAGCTTTACGTAGTCCGGGGACAGAATCGGAGTGCCCACATAGCGCTTGTCATAGAATATCTGCTGCCACTGGCGCACCATGCCCAGGAATCCGTTATTAATGATGGCGATTTTGACCGGCAACTTCTCCTGCTGGATCGTGGCCAGCTCCTGCAATGTCATCTGGAACCCGCCGTCACCCGCCACACACCACACCAGCGCCTCCGGGTCGGACATCTGTGCACCGAGTGCCGCCGGCAATGCATAGCCCATCGTGCCTAGGCCGCCGCTCGTAAGCAGCATCCCGGCGTGTTCGTGAATATAGTACTGGCTCTCCCACATCTGGTGCTGGCCAACGTCAGTGACGACGATGACACGCTTCTCAGTCTGTTCGGTAGCATGCCACAATTGACGAATCACAAAGGGCGGAATCAGCTCTTCGACTTCAAACTGAATAATATCGGCCTCATCGGTCTCAGAACGCCACCCGTTCAGCGTATCTACCCATTCCTTGTGTCGCCGCTCTTCGACTTGAGGGAGGAAAGCCGGAAGTGTCTCCGCCAGGTCACCTACGACGGCAACGTCGGGAACGATGTTCTTGCCGACTTCAGCCCGGTCGAGTTCAAAGTGAATGATCTTGGCGTTGGCCGCGAATCGGTCGAGCCGTCCCGTGATTCTGTCGTCGAAGCGCATGCCCATGGCGACCAGCACGTCGCAGGCCTGAACAGCCCGGTTTGCGAACGCCTCCCCGTGCATTCCGCCCATTCCCAGGCTTAACGGGTGCGTCTCAGGAATGTTGCCCGTACCGAGAAGCGTCGTAACCACAGGTATTCCAGCCTTCTCGACCAGCTGCAGCAGCTCTTCACTGGTGTTTGACAGGTGAATCCCGTGTCCTGCGAGAATCAGCGGACGCTCGGACTCGTTCAGCAGGTCAGCCGCCTCACGCACGGCATCGGGGCTGTATTCCGGCCACGGCTCGAAACCGGGCAGGTTTATCTCGAAATCATAGCGAAATATGCCGGACTCAATCTGAACATCCTTGCAGATGTCGACAAGTACAACACCCGGCCGGCCTTCGCGAGCGATGTAAAACGCCTCTTTCATCACCAGCGGCAACTCCGCAATATCCGTCACCAGATAGTTGTGTTTGCAAACCGGCTGGGAGACGCCTACGACGTCCGACTCCTGAAACGCGTCCGTACCCAACAAGCTTGTCGGGACCTGCCCCGTGATCGCCACAACGGGCACGCTGTCCATCTGGGCCGTCGCCAGCCCGGTAACAAGATTTGTCGCCCCCGGACCGCTGGTAACAATACAAACCCCAACGTCCCCCGTAGCGCGCGCGAACCCGTCGGCCATGTGCGCCGCGCACTGCTCGTGTCGCACGAGTACGTGATGGATGCGGCCGTCCGCCTCATACTCAGCCAGGGCGTCGTAAGCCGGCAAAATCGCTCCGCCCGGATGGCCGAAAACGATCTGGACGCCCTCCCGCAATAGCGACTCCCAGATCATCTCTGAACCGGTCATCTCCTGGGGGCCCAGGTCGTATCCGCTGTTTTTCGGTTCTCTCTTCGCAAGTGCCATCCGTCGCCTCCTGCTTCCTGGCTCCCATACTGTTGAAATCGTCTGTCAGACCCTCTCGGCCGGTCGCCCGCGTTCCTGCATTCGCACCCCTAGGATGTTCCTCAGGCCGCGGATGTTCCCCGACACACAGTCTTCTACTAAAGAAAAACCCTTCCCGGTTGAGGAAGGGTCTGCACTGACCTGAGCATGGAGTCCGATGTTCTGGACTCCTGCCTTCGCCAACCATTCAAGGCCGAGAGCCGCTTACAAGAAGGGCTACAAGGCCGAGAAGAAGGACTCTAAGGCTAATAAGCAGGTTCAACACAGAAATATTATTCATTTTCAGCGGCTAAAGGCTGCAAATGCAGTTGGTAGTCAATATCTTCGCCCTATTATAAGCACATCGGGGAGTTATGCAACTTCTGATTTGTGCAATGAACACAGACGCCTGCAACTGCCCGCACTCACTGCCTAACCGAGGAACCTATCGGCATTCATGGTTTCGCATCCGTCACTCGTAAACTGCCCCGCGGTGCGGTCTCTGATTCATCGCAAGAGTGCCATAACACCAGCAGTACGTCAGATCCGATTGTCCGCGAGCCTCTCTCACAAAGTTCTAGCCTTGGCCAATCGTGGCAGAAAATGAGATCCAGCAACAATCGAGCGTATGTGCTATAATCTTCTACTGTGAAGCACAGCCAGGGAAATGCTACGGAGGTATCAAAGGGCAGTCCGCTTTCGTGTGTTAGAACGACTCTCAACTGTTTAGGACGATAACCAGTCGCAAGTGCTGGCAGATGTATTCCACGGCTCTTACAACGACCCTTACGACCCGAGGACTTTACTGAATTCAAGGAGATCGTCCTAGATTAAGCAGAAACGCAACAGCGCACTGAGCAAGACGTCGAGGCGCTGGCAGAGGCGCAAAAGCGGATGGAGCAAGGAGTTGAAGAATTGGGAGACGTAATACGACGAACCGAAACCGCTATCCAGAGTCTGGCCCGGGAAGTGGACAGTTTGAAGAAACAGTTAGGCGGCGACCTGGAAGACGTTGCCGCAATCGTGATCGAGGGCGCGTTGCATCGTGAGTTGGGCTGGAAGGTCGAGGAGTTGAGACGAGTTTGGCAGACCAGGGACGGAGTTGATGAGGAGATCGACGCCTTTGGCAAAGCCTATGACCCGTCCCGACCAGAAACAATTCTTTGGATCGTAGGAGAGGCGAAGTTCAACCTGACAATGCGGGACTTGGACCGTTTCTCCAGGTTGGTGGCCCGTGCCGGCTCACATCTGGACGGTGAAGTCGTTCCGGTCTGCTTCTGTTACAGGATCCGACCTGCAGTGCAAGAGAGGGTATTTGAAAGTGGTTACCGGCTTGTAATGTCAACTGGGCGCATGCCGCAAGGAAGCAACGGGATCCCAACGGCCTCTATGCCGTGAGCACGGGATCCCCCGTCTCCTCTTGCCAGCGGGCCAGCTCCTCCTCTAGCCTCTCCCTTTCTTTTGCGACAGACGCGTCTTCCGCAAGATCATTCAACTCCCATGGGTCGGAAGCCAGGTGAAAGAGTTGAGTTCGATCGCTGCCTTGGTCTCCATCACGTCGGTAATTGATCAGTTTCCACTCCCGATCCTGCGCCATTCGCTGTACATGCATATAGACTGAATGCAGATAAGGTCGAATCTCCCCAGCAGTTCCCTCCATCAGCGGCAAGAGTGATTTCGCATCCACACTATCAGGAATCTCCAACCCGGCGAGTTCACACAGAGACGGATACACATCATAAGTGTGGGTAAGTGCGTCTATCTGCTTGCCGGCAGGCACGCCGGGCCCGCGCAGGATCAATGGCACGCGCACACTGTGGTCGTACAAATTCTGTTTGCCCAGGAGGCCGTGCTGGCCGACAGACAGCCCGTGATCGGCGGTATAAACGATGATCGTATCCTCAGCCAGCCCATTACGCGACAGTGCAGCCAGCATTTCACCGATCTTTTCATCCATATCGGAGATCATGCCGTAATACTCGGCAATATGCCTTCGCGTTTCCTCAGCCGTGCGCGGGAATCCCGCCAGTTGCTCGTCGCGTAACCACATATCCCCGTTGTCAAAAGGATGAATACCTGCAAAGTTGGCGGGCAGTGGCATGGCTTCTGGCCTGTACGCGTCTGCCCAGTCGGGGGGAGGCGTGCGCGGATCGTGGGGCGCCGTGAAGGCACAGTATAGAAAGAATGGGCGGCTCCCGTCCTGACGATCCAGGAAGCGAATAGCTGCATCTCCGAACAGATCGGTCGAAAACTGATCGCCTGTTCGCTGCCGGCCCTTGTCGTATTCGCCGCTCGGGTCGAAATCCTGGACCGGGACCGCGAAATGGTCATCCATGCCGCCGAAGAATACGTTCTCTACCTCGTCGAAAGATCGAGCGAAGCTGGAGGCGTCGTTGTGCCACTTTCCAGTTGCGAAGGATGTGTACCCATTTAGGCGGAAGTGCTCGGCCAGATATGTGTGGCCGGGATCCAGCACATTCAGGGGCCCGCGGTCACTTATGTCGTTGCCAACCGAAGCTCGGAACACATGCGCGCCTGTGTGAACGCAGGCCCGAGTCGGCACACAGACGGCCACGCGCAATCCGCCCATGTGGCAGTTCCGGCGGAAGGAAGACCCCTCGGCGCAAAGCCGGTCCATCGTCGGCGTCCGTACAGTGGGATCCCCATACGCTCCGATCGCCGAAGCACGGTGGTCGTCGGCAATGAGGAAAAGTACGTTAGGTTTCTTTGTCAATTCTTGGCCTTCCTCATGTCAAGTGATAGAAATCGCGAGATCCGTTATCGCACTGCCTATGATGGATGCCTCGACACCGACCGGCAAGGCATTTCACCTGGGATCTGAACTCATTGTTGTTCCACGAACTGCCGCTTGTAGAGGGTAGCGTACACGCCTCCCTCTTCCAAAAGCTCGTCGTGCACTCCCCGGCTGACGATTCTCCCCTCCTGCATCGCGCAAATGAGGTCGGCCTTGCGAATTGTACTCAGCCGGTGGGCGATGACGATTGCGGTACGATTGCTCAGAAGCCGGTCCAGAGCTTCCTGAATCAACGCTTCGGTGGCGGTATCGACGCTCGACGTGGCTTCATCGAGAATGAGAATCTTAGGATCGGCCAGGACCGCTCTGGCGATGCAGATCAGTTGGCGCTGACCCATCGAGAGGTTGGCCCCCCCTTCCAGGATCTCGGTCTCGTAACCATTGGGTAGCTCCAAAATAAACTCATGCGCGTTGGCCTGCCTTGCAGCCTCTTCCACCGATGTGGCTTCAATGTCCGGTAAACCGAATCTGATGTTGTCCAGCACCGTCCCCGCGAACAGAAAGGGCTCCTGTGAAACAATACCCGTCTGCCGTCGCAGCGACTGTTGCATCACAGTACGAACATCGATGCCATCAATCAATACTTCCCCACTGCTCACGTCGTAGAAGCGTGCCACCAAATTGGCGATTGTCGACTTGCCCGCGCCGGTAGGCCCGACAAGAGCGACCGTCTGCCCCGCCTCGATAACCAGGTCCACGTCATGCAACACGGGATCGTCGCTGCCGTAGGAGAAGTGAACCCCGCGCAGCTCTATGCGACCCTCAATGGTTGGCATCTCCTTGCCATCGGGCGGATCAGCCACCTCCGGTCGAGCGTCCAGAAGTTCAAGAACTCGTTCGCCGCCGGCCATCGCCGACTGCATTGTCGTGTACAACTGGCTCAACTCCTGAATCGGCTGGAAGAAACGGGTCACATAGGCCAGAAAAGCCACCAGTACACCGATTTCCAGCGCGCCCTGTGCTACGGCCCGGCCGCCGAACCACAGCACAATCGCCGTCGCCAGCACGGCCAGAAACTCTACGGTGGGTAGGAACACAAAAGAAAGCGACATCGCCGCAACATAGGCATTGCGATTTTCCTGGTTCGCGTCGTCAAATCGTTCTCGCATCGCCTCTTCCTGCGCGAAGGCCTGGATCACCCGCATCCCTGCCAGGTGCTCGGCAAGCGTGCCGACTATGCCTGCCACACTTTGCCTGGTCTGCCGGAAGGCAACTTTCGCCCTTCTCGAGAAAAAGTAAGTCGCCACCAGCATCAGAGGGATGGTGCTGAACGTCAGCAGGGCCAGTGACGGACTGAGCACGAGCATTACCGTAATAATGCCTATCAGCACCAGAAGATCGCCGACAAGCGTAATCAACCCCTGCGACAGCAGCTCGTTGATCACGGCCACATCGCCGATTACGCGCGAAATCGTTACGCCCACAATATGACGGCTGTGATACCCCAGCGAAAGAACCTGCAGGTGGCGCATGAGCTGGCTTCTCAATGTTGCTAGTACCCGTTGACCCACCCAGGACAGAAGATAGCGCTGGCCCGATGCGGCACCGAACAAAGTCAGGAATGCTACCGCCATGATCACTGAGATCTGCGAAAGACCCCGCAGATCCTGGGATGCGATATAGCTGTCAATGGCAACCTTGAGCAAGAGAGGAATGCCAAGCGTCGAACCGGTTACAACCAGCATCAAAAGAAAGGCGGCGACCATCTTGGTCCAATGTGGCCGCAAATAGGTCAGAAGCCTGCCTACCACCTGCCCGTCAAACGCCTTCCCTTCGGCCTCCTTTGCCAGGCCGCGCAACAGGCTTCTTGGGCCGCCGCTTCGTCCAGCTGATCCAATTGAAATTGACATCACTGTTCCTTGACCGTCGAAACTGGCGTATCACCTACGCCGCTCTCTAACTTACTACTCTTGTCAACTGTTCCTCATAAATCGTGCGATACAAGTCCGACCTCTCAAACAGTTCCCGATGGTTGCCGGCCGCCGCGATCCGGCCCCTTTCCAACATCAGGATCTTGTCGGCCATTCGCACGGTGCTGAGGCGTTGGGCAATTACAACCGAGGTTCTTCCCTTCATCAGATTCGAAAGTGCCAACTGTATCAGATGCTCGGTCTCGGTATCTACGCTCGAAGTTGCATCATCCAGGATGAGAATCCGCGGATCGGTAAGCAGCGTACGCGCTATGGCAACACGTTGTCTCTGCCCACCCGACAAGGTCGCGCCCCGCTCACCTACTCTCGTTTCGTAGCCGTCTGGAAAGCTCTCGATAAACTCATGCGCCTGTGCCGCCTCAGCCGCCTCGAACACCTCCTCATCGGTCGCGTCGAGCCGCCCAAAAGCAATGTTCTCCCGTATCGTCGTGGCAAAGAGCGTCGACTCCTGTAAAACAATTCCGATCTGACTGCGGAGAGAATGCAGTGTTGCCTCACGAATATCTCGGCCGTCCAACAAAACGCGCCCCTCTGTCGGGTCATAGAAGCGCGGGATCATGTTTATGATCGATGACTTGCCCGATCCCGTTGGGCCCAGAAGAGCCAGCACCTGGCCAGGTTCGATCTCAAACGAAACATCTCGCAGCACATTGTGCGGTCGGGCGTAGCTGAACGCGACTTTCTCGAAGCGGAGGTGGCCGTCGATCGTGCCAAGGGGCCTCGCGTCCTCCGCATCCCTTACTATCGTCTCCTCGTCCAGGATTTCAAAGACACGCTCGGCCGACGCGCCCGCCATGGCAATGGCCGGAATCAGGAATCCCAGCCTGCGGATCGGCGAAGTCAACTGCGCCAGATAAGTGATAAAGGCCACGAGTTCACCCAGTGTCAGGTTCCCCTGGATCACCAGGTAACCCCCCAGCCAGATTATGATCACCGTGGCCAGATTGGCGATCAGATCAAGCATGGGCATGTTGAGCGCCGTGAGTCTGGCCGTGGCCGCCGCCAACCCGAACCACTTCTGGTTCTCAGTCTCGAACCTGTCGATTTCAGTGTCCTCTTGGGCAAACGCCTTGACAATGCGCGCCCCGCGCAGATTCTGCTCAAGCCGCGTCGTCAACACCGCCAGCTGCTGCTGAATCTCCATCGACAGAGGCCGGTAGCGGGCGCCGAATCGCATCGCCCTGTGCGCCAGGACCGGCATGGTCAGCATCGCCAGCAGCGCCAGCAATGGGTCCATCAAAACCAATGCCACGGCAGATCCAATGAGCAGTACGACGCCATTGGCTAGCCCCAGAATCGACCGCCCAGTGAGCATGCGCAGCCGGTCTACATCCTGCATCGCCCGCGACAGAAGTTGCCCTGATTCGGTTCGGTCGTGATACGCGAAGGAGAGTTCAGTGAGCTTCTCATGCAGCTCACGCCGCAGACCGTAGGACACGCCCTGCGAAGCAAGTTCAGCAAACCGGCTGGATGCAAACGTGAGGACGCCGCGGACTGCAGTCAGCACCATCAGCCCCAATACGGACATGGTCAGCAATTCCAGGTCATTCTGACGAATACCCTGGTCGACGATCCAACGTATGAATTGTGGCGTTACGAGAAGAATGGCAGTGGTGCCGAGGAGAGCGGCGTAGGCGGCCACTGTCAGGCGCAGGTACGGGCGCAACCGACCAAGAGCCCGCCATAGGTAGCGGCGGCTCTGGTTCAAACTTGCACGTTTATATGGCTCGTCAGTAGCGGTTGTCATGTTACAAATCCGGTTTAGTACGGCGGCAAAATGCACTGAGAAACTATTGTACCATGTTTTCGATTTCTGGGCTCCCGCGCAACGCGTGATCGTGCATCCCAGTATGGGCACGAACTGTCCTGCTACTCCGGCAACAACCAAGTCACGGTCAGTTCACTTTCCAATGTCCGGCATACGAAATGGTGTCACTCTCTCCTCTCTCCTCGCATTAGGGCGGTCGGGCCTAGTCGGCCCTCCCTTGTGCGGGGGCTCCGCCCCCGCAACGCCCCCCCTAAACCAGGCCGTGCCTCATCGACCGGGTGTCGAAATTCGTAACAGGTGCCTGATCCAGCGTGTCTGGCCCCACCGCGTCCCGCCAGCCCCATCAGATCCCCTTACGTGCCCGCCAAGTGCCTGCCCTCGCACACGCCCCAGCTCACGGACTCCACCGTACGACCAAACCTGGCGCCTCCCCTGCGTCTTTCCAAAAGCCGCCGGCCTATTCCCGCCCCAAATTTGGCACGACCTTTCGCATGCTATCGGCGGCGACGAACCCCATGCAATGCCGCGATCAATGCTCAGACAAAGGAAAGTTCGTCCCAAAGGGCAAACGCGGTTTAATCTCTTCCTGGCGAAGTGACGAAATGCCGGCCATTGCGAGGGTACGCCTTCTTCCTCACGAAGGAGTCGCAGGGCCCACCCATTTGAAACTAAAGGAGAAAATAGCTGCAAGCGCGAACACTCAGAGCTTGCGTACCACGTCACCGGCCCTGATCGGACCGGGTTGGACCACCTTCGCATACATCCCGCGCAGCCGCATCTCCTTGCCTTCCGGCGTGCTGACGAACTTCACCGCGTCAACGCCGAACCGCTCCGCAAACTTCTTGCAACCGGTATGGTCAATGGGCGTCACTTCGATCACCGCTTCGCCCAATGTCAGGCGAGTACCAACGGGCAGATTCGTCTCGCTCAATTCAAGATCGATGTAGAGCTGATCGCCAAATAACGCCCAGCGGTCCTCATCCTGAGCCAGCAGTCCCGCAACACGCGAATTCATGATGGTAAGCTGCCGTTCCGGTTCAAGGGGAGCATCCGGAGTGCGCCTACTCCAGTTGTCGCCGGCAAGCCCCTCGGCCACCGTGAGTTCGCCGGCCTCGATCACTTCCCGCTCCCCCGACTGGGGCCGTCTCACGATCAGAGCCAGCCTGCCCTCTTCCTTGGGTGAATCCCGGATCTCGTCCAGATTCTGCTCCAGCTCCGCCATTTCTAGGTGGGTTACCGTTGACATCAATCTACTCCTCTTTTGTTCCCAGCGGGTCAGTCCGTGGACTCTCGCTCAGTCGAAGCCGTGGATTCCGTTTCAACCTCTTGCCAGCCAGCTCTCAATCCTGCGAGCCAGCGGCGTATCGCCTCTTCGTCAGGCAAATCGCGCCTGCGCTGTATGTAAAGCATTCCTGTCAGAATGAAAGGCAGTAGCACGGGAATCAGGTAGGGCAGCGCATCTCGAACGGTGCTTTCCGGTGTCCCGCGCAAGGCCCCCGCGACCAGAAACGCCAGTGGAATCACGGCACTCAGCGCCATCCAGGCGGCGGCATACATACGACCGACCGGGTGCCACTGGAAGTGACCTACCAGACGGCAGTTCTCACCATCGTCCTGAATCACTGCGTAAAAGTACGTCGCGAAAATGCCCTCGACAGCGGACTTTCTCGGAAGACGTCTGATCTTCACCGCTCGTTCCGCTACACGCCCGCTGACTTCCTCGCTGGAGCTCAGCTCATCCTCAAGGCGCTGTACCGCGGCCTCCGCGTCTCCTTCAAGGGAAAGCGTGACCCGTCTACGGCTAGGCGTCCACAGGAAAGAGACGACTGACTTCCGCTCCGTCATGATCGTACGTACCTGAACACTCATTCCGCAAGCTGGCGCAAACGAGGTAGATGCTTCGCCCTTTCCCGGAATTCGACCTGTATTTCACCCTTGACTTCGTGCTGGCTAGACCGGGTGCAACCCCGGGAAACCCAGTCCCGTCGCCTCCTCCCATCCGCACATCAGATTCAGGCTCTGAAGGGCGCTGCCCGCCGCCCCCTTGACCAGATTGTCAATGGCGCAAAGCGCTACCACACGCCCCGTCCTTTCATCCAGTTCGAACCCAACGTCCGCGTAGTTGCTACCGCTCAGAATCTTCGGCTCCGGGTAACGGTAGATGCCGGTCTTCTCCTTAACAATGCGCACAAACGGCTCATCCCGGTACGTCTGGCGGTACGCCCGCCACAGGTCGCGCTCACTTACACCCGCCTTGACAAAAACATGCGCCGTGGCCAGCACACCCCGCACATTGTCCACCGCCGTCGCACTCATATGGGCGGCTACGGCGCAATAGTCCTCAGCGTCGGACAGCGCCAGGGCTTGCAGAATCTCTGCCGTATGCCGGTGACCTGTAGGCGCGAAACTGCGCATCGCCCTTGCCCGCTCCGGGTGGTGAGTCGCGTCACCGGCGCGATTGCCTCCCTCACTACTGCCAACCTTTACCTCGCAGATCAAGTCCCGTTTCGGGTCAGCCAGCCCAGCCGCAAAGAGCGGCCACACAGCCAGCACACTCGCGGTCGCATTGCACCCGACCCCGCTCACATAACGGGCGCCGCATATCTGCTGACGGAACAACTCCGGCAGGCCGTATACGAATCGTCCGAGCCAGCCTGGCGCGCTGTGCTCCTTGCCATACCAATCCTCGTAGGCCTGCGCATCTCGCAGACGGAAGTCAGCACTCAGGTCAATGATTCGTTTGGCCAGCCCTGCGAACTCGTCGATGCGCCCCATCGCCCCGCCGTGAGGAAGTCCCAACACGAGCACGTCGCAAGACTCCAGCTCCGCCGCGCTGACAAACTTCAGCCTCGTTCTCCCGCGCAAGTTAGGATGCGTGAAATGGACAAACGATCCCGCGTTTCGTTCGCTCGTTACCTGGGCCACCTCGACATGAGGATGGTCCAGCAGCAGACGCAGCAGCTCGCCGCCGGCATAGCCGCTTGCACCAAGGATAGATACTGAAGACTTCGACTCTTTCCCGTTTTCCACCACCATCGGCCTGTTCACGCTCAACCTATTGACAACGCCACTGCTCCGGCGTCAACTGTTTGCCGCTTCCCAGCCATCGGCCCCCACCTGCAGTACAAAATCGGCGATCCGCCCGGGAATATTCACGCCGGTCGGCTGCACACTGTTGCGAAACTCCATCGTGTAATTGACTTCATTCACCAGCAGCCCCCGTTCCGGGTCTTCGAGCACGTCGATGGCGACACACCCGCCGCCAACGGCCTTCGCAGCCCGTACGCAGATATCGTTCAGTTCCGCTGTCACAGGACAGACCGACGCCCGACCGCCGCGCGCCGTGTTCGTGATCCAGTGAGCCGAATCCCGGTAGATCGCGCAGATCGTCTCGCTGCCGACCGTGAACGCGCGAATATCGCGCCCTGGCTTCTCGATGTATTCCTGTACGTAGAAGATGCTGTGATGGTAAGTACCCAGCACCTCCTTGTGCTCCAGAACAGTCTCCGCCGCCTCGCGGTCGTTAATCTTGCTCAACAGTCGCCCCCACGACCCGATCGACGGTTTCATCACAACCGGATACCCCAGCTCCTCCATCGCCTCCAGTGCGCTCTCGGCCGTGAAGGCCACCTTCGTGCGCGGTGATGGAATGCCGGCAGCCGTCAGCGCGCTCGTCGTCTGCAGCTTGTCACCGCACACGTCCGCCACCTGCACTGAATTGACCGTCGGAATGCCGCGATCATTGAGTATCCGCAGGCTGACCAGCGCCCGCCCGTGATGGATGCAGCGCTCGACGATCACATCGTAGTCTTCGTAACACGTTGAATCCGACCCGCCGGAAATGTCAAAGATCAGTTTGCGGTCGTCAAGCAGATCGAATTCGGCGCCCCTCTGTGTAAACTCCTCGAACAGCAGCTTCTCCTCGGCGCGCACGCGGCTGTAAAGGATGCCAACTCGCATCGGTACTATTCCCCCCAGTCCTCATCTTCTTCCGGTGCCATGTCCAGCGCCACGGGGTCGAGACCGACAACCTCCAGGTCCACGCCGCACTCGCCGCACTGCACGATTTCGTTCTCCATCACGTCGTTAAGTTCGACCTCGCCGAAGCACTCCGGACATTCGGCCACAGCGGTAACGGTTTGAACTGCCATGCTGCTTCTCCTGATCTGTTACTGATTTTTCTGACTGAAATGAATTCCAACTCATGAATGCTTACCAGGGCGCCGAAACGGCCTGCTCGCCGGCCGCATACTCTGCGATTCGCCTGCGTGTGCCGGGAGAAGTGCCCTCAGGCAGTTCGCCAAGAGCGAAACAGTCGACGCTCTCGATTTCCCGGCTACTAACCTTTCTCCAGGTAAACGCCTCGCACACAAAGACGACAATATGGTCGCTCTTCCCTTCAAGAAAACTGCTGTAAACGCCGAAAAGCCGCAACGCCTGCAATTCGACACCCGCCTCCTCGGCAGCCTCCCGTGCGATGGCATCTCCCAAGGTCTCTCCTGGCTGCACACCGCCCCCGGGAAGATACCAACCGTCAAGATAGGTGTGCTTGACCAGTAGAACCTCTCCTTCCTTGACCGCCAGCAGCCTCACGCCCACAGTCGTTGGTCCAGCCAGTCGCCACTGCAGCCGTTGAAAGAAATGCAGAAACCTTGCTAACTTTGGCAACTGCATTGGCAACAATACGCTTCCGGTTCCTGAGACTGCACTCGAACTCGCTCAGGAAGCCGAACGCGCCGACGCAAGTCTCCGCTTGACCTGTTCGACCAGGCCCCCTGCCTCCAGAATCTCCTGCACGGTTGTGCTCAGCGGCGGGAACGCAAACCGTCCGGAGGCACACTCGATTACCCTCCCCTCCAAGTCAACCGCGACATACTCCTGCCCTTGGATCGCCTGCGCGGCCTCAGGGCAGACGATTGCGAGCAACCCGTTGTTAATGGCGTTGCGATAGAAAATCCGCGCAAAGCTCTCCGCAATCACCGCGCTGACCCCGTTGTACACCAGGCATGTCACCGCCTGCTCACGGCTGGACCCGCAACCAAAATTGCGGCCCCCTACGATCACGTCCCCTACGCCCACGTTGGACGCGAAATCAGGATCCAGGTCCTCCAGCGCATGACTGGCAATCTCGTCCCGTCCTTTGGCCGTATACGTATACTTGCCCGGAAACAGTACATCAGTATTGACGTTGTCCCCGTACTTCCAGACCCTGCCCCGAATCACCTGTTTCCTCCATCCGTCGAGATACGACAAGCTGCCCATTCTAACGCGTCCCCCGGAGAGACGCTCTTTCCCACCCTGGCTCTACTTACAAAATGTCCCTGGGATCGGCAATCCTGCCCGCAACCGCCGATGCAGCCACCACCGCCGGACTCGCCAGATAGATCTCGGCCTCCGTCGTACCCATGCGCCCGCGAAAATTGCGGTTGGCGCTCGAAATCGTCACTTCCCCTGTTGCCGGCACACCCATGTGGTTACCCATGCAGGGTCCGCACCCCGGCGTTCCAATTGCGGCGCCCGCTGCTATGAGCGCCTGAATGTAACCCCGCTCCAAGGCCTCCTGCAACACCAGGCTCGAAGCGGGAATCACCAGCAGTCGTGTACCTGCGGCCACTTGGCGGCCATGCACAATCTCCGCAGCCTCGGCCAGATCTTCAAGTCGCCCGTTTGTGCATGTCCCGATGAACGCCTGCTGCACCTCTGTCCCCGCCACAGCCGACAGCGGTGCCACATTGTCCACAGTGTGCGGGCACGACACGGTCGGCTCCAGGTCATCGGCGTTGTAGCCGTAGGTGGTGGCGTACACGGCTCCCTCATCAGGAAAGAGCTGCGAATCAGCAAAACGTACTGAATAGTCTTCAGCGATTCCCGCATCCTTCTCACTCTTCGCCCTCCTCTCCAGGGCGGACACCAGGTAGGACCGTGTCTTGCCGTCCGGAGCGATATACGACGACTTTGCGCCAAACTCGGCCATCATATTGGCCAGGGCCATCCTCGAATCGATGCTCAATGCCCCTATGCCGCTGCCACTGAACTCGACTGAACTGTACAGCCCGCCGTCAGCGCCCCAGTCCCCGATAATACGCAGTGCGAAGTCCTTCGCCGTAACGCCCTTCGGCAGTTCACCCTCCAAAACGACTTTTATCGACTCCGGCACCCGCAGCCATAACTCCCCGGTAGCCCACAGAGCCGCAACCTCGCTGCGGCCTATGCCTGCACCGAATGCCCCCAACCAGCCGAAGTGCGGAGTGTGGCTGTCCGCGCCCAGGATCGTCTGCCCCGGCAGCACCAGCGCCTCTTCGCTGAGAACCTGGTGGCAAATCCCCCTCCCCACCTCAAAAAAGTGACGTATGCCCTGCTCCCGCACAAATTCGCGAATCTCTGCGTGATTCTGCGCATGCCGTGTTGTCGGCGCCGGCACCGCATGGTCGAGCGTGATCGCCAGCTTTTCCGGCGTAGCTACCCGCTCCAGACCGAATTGCTGCCATATCTCCCGGATCGCCGCCGTATTGTCGTGGCTTAGCACGACGTCAGGGCGCACGTCCACGACCTCCCCGACTTCTACAGTCTCACACCCGGCAGCCCGCGCAAGCGCTTTCTGTGCAAATGTCTGAGCTTCGTTACGGCCAGAAGCCGCCTGGCCCACCGTTTCTTGGGAAGTCGAATGCTTGCCCATCTCCAGTCCCCTTATACAGGCGGCGAAGGTACCGTCACTGCCCGGCTGTGGTACTCGCGCAGCAACACGTCCACATCGTCCAGGCTCAACTTACGCTGGTCTGCCTCCTCCTTTATGTGCGCCGTAACCTCTTTCACCTGCGGATCGGTCAGGTCCAGCTGCAGCTGCTCAGCACGTTGTTTGACCGCGTTCCAACCGGTAAGTCGGTGCGCAATGTGCAGATAGCGGGTCAGACCAAAGTCCTCAGGGTCCAGGATCTCGTACGTGTCCGGGTTATTCAGGATCGCCTTGGCGTGAATCCCCGCCTTATGCGTGAACGCCGTGTAACCCGTAATGTAGTTGTTAAAGGGCACGTCGACACCCACGATCTCGGCCACAAAGTTCTCCACTTCACGCAGCATCGGCAGTCTATACTTGCTGCGAATCTGCTCCGGGTCGAGTGCGTACATGCGCGCCACAAGGCCCCCCAGCGGCGTAATACCATTGCGCTCGCCAATCCCCAGCACTGACGTGTCCACGTGGGTCGCACCGGCCGCCAAAGCACAGTAGGAATTAGCAATAGCGCAGCCCGTATCGTTGTGACCGTGAAATTCGATATCGCATGAGACGACGCCCCTCAGCGTCCGTACCAGGTCATGAACCTGCAATGGAGTTGCGATTCCCACCGTGTCGGCAATCCCGACTCTGTTAACCCCAATCTGATCGACCTCTCGGTATACGGTCAACAGATCCACCAGGTCGCTGCGGAATGAGTCCTCGCTGCTGAACCGAACCTCCAATCCCTGGCTCTTGATGAATTCAATTACCTGCACCGCACTGTCTATAATCTCGCGGATCGACTTGCCATGCGAAAACTCGCGCAGATAACTGCTGGTGCCAAAGAGGACGTCAATGCCGTCAACGCCCGTGTCCACCGCCAGCCTGGCATCGTCCAGATGGCAACGTGTGTGTGTAAGCAGCTTTGCTCCCAACCCCATCCCGGCAATGCGCGTACAGTCGGCGCGACTCTGCGGACTGGCTGCCGGCGACGTCAACTCCAGGTACTCGACGCCAAAGGCATCCAGCAGGCGGGCAATCTCGTCCTTCTGCCCGCTGTCGAAAAACGCATTGGCAAACTGCTCACCCTCTCTCAGCGTCGATTCAATTATGGCAAACTCTTCAAGACTCATGCTCGCGCTCCCAACAAACTTTAGGGCAACAAAAAACCGGCCCACCCTGTCTGGATTGGCCGGTCGCTACGGTTGCATCGTCTGAGCAGGCGCAAACAACAGACAGGTCAGTCTGGATTCCGCTTCTCGCTCTTTATGCAGGTCAACAGGAACACTATATCCGTGTTTCTCATCGGTTGTACGTCTGATTGCCAGTCAGGCCGCAAACTCTACGCGGCCTCTTCTTGCCTGCAGATATCCAACAAGGCTCAATAGTACTGAACAAAGACGACAAAGTCAAATCCGCCTATCAGTCGGGTGCATCCCAAAAATGGAGACCAGCAGCAGCATACCTCTGGAAGTAACCAGGCCACGGTCAGTTCACTTTCCAATTGCCTGCAAATGAAGTGGTGTTCCTCACTACTCTCTCCTCCCCCCTCTCTCCTCGCATTTGGGCGGTTGGGCCTATTCGGCCCTCCCTTGTGCGGGGGCTCCGCCCCCGCAACGCCCCCCCTAAACCATGCCGTGCCTCATCGACCGGGTGTCGAAATTTGTGACAGGTGCCTAATCGAAAGTGTCCAGCCAGACCACGACCCGCCAGCCCCATCAACTCTCTGTAGGGGCAGGCCTTGTGCCTGCCCTGCGACTCCCCAAGAACAGGTAAACAGATCCAGGTAACGCTGTCACAAGGGTTCCTTGACTTCTGGCTGAACTGCGATCTGCGAGAACAACGTGCGTCAGAACCGCTCATTCTCGCAAGGACTAACCGGGCAACCTTTGGTGTACTTTGCGACCCATCGCATGAATTCACGGATCGATCTGGCCCGTAGGCAGTTCATCACGTAGCGGAGGAAGCCCAAAAATGCTTGAAATGCTGGCCGTCTTCGACTGTGGTCTGCGGCACCACCAGTCCCACCTTCGGATCCGGCCGGTCTTGCACGTCTGAACGGCCGCATAATGAACGCTGTACATTTCCTATACGCCCAGCCTACGTATAAGGATCGTCTACTTCAGATTGGATGAAAAATCCACCTGACTGAGCATCTGGAACTGAGAATTTCATGAAGCCCATCTGGCCCAATTTACTCTGGTAGACGGCCCGTTTTGGACGCAAGACAACGAGAATTATTCCGCCGCCAGTGCCCGCCTGGCGAAATCGCCCAACCGTTTGACACCGCCAATGTGGATAACATAAATTTTCACTGAGGATCGTGCGGCATTTTTGCATTCGCCGCCAGGAACAGGTGGGTCTTGAACGAACACAACAGAAAAACACAAGCATTGCAATGGCGGAAAGAGTTCCTGATCGGCTCGCTGATCGGCCTCTGCGTCATGCTGCTGGCTCTGCTCGCTGTCGTCGTGTCGCCGCAACCGCGTGCCGCTCAGGCACAGGATAACCCGCGCGTGGCAATTTCTGTAGGCGACAGTACGATGAACCAGGGAGACAAGACCTGGGTCCATGTTTCATTCCACAACATGCCCCAGGATCCCAATGACGATAAAAAATTCGGCGTTTACTTCCGGTACTACTTTGATCGTAACTCTGACGGCACGTGGACGAACGCAGACGGCTGCGCAGAAGACTTGGTCGGAGGGAATAAATACATCACAACATGGTACAGACCCGAATGGGATCACGGGGCATCCCCCTTTGCAATTACCACGACATGTCAGGTCGGCAACTACAGGTTAAGGGTGAGCGTAAAGGACAAGAGCAGCCATACTGAAATAGTCTCCGGCACACATGACATAACTGTTAGCCTGGGCCCCTCTGTGAACATCGCAATGCCGTCAACTTCCTACTATCGCGGGTCTGCACTCAATCCAACCATCAATTTCAATAACCTGGTCCAAGGCGCTGACTACACTTACACGGCCTATCTGATGGCTAGGAATCCCCCCAACTATGCAGAAATCTGCGAAGGAACAGGGCTGGAAAGAGCCCACACTTTCACGCTAAACGGCGTCTCCGGAAACCCTGTCCAAAAAGCAGTCACCATTACCGCCGACTGTCCGACAAACGAATACGAGATCATAGTAAGACTGGAAGACTCCGACGAACGATACCGGGGATCGGATGCCAAGGACTTCGAAATCACCACGGACCCAAACGCCACCCCGTCCGTAACTGTCAGCCTGTCCGAATCCTCTCCAATTGCTCCAGGTACCGAATTCGAAGTCGTTTTCAAATTCTACGACATACAACCTGGCACCGCGGTTGTAAGTCTCGACACGATGACAAACACATCCACAGATCAAGCTGTAGGTCGTATGGACTGCGGCGGTAGTCTGGTTGGATGGGGGGTGGATGTATCAGGAACTGTCAACCATAACCCTGATGTGAATCGCATAACGATTCCCTCCGACTGTCCTGCCGGCAGCTACAGAATTGTTAGCAAGATGAAGAACTCATCGGGCAATGAAATTATTTCCGGTTCGGTCGACTTCATCATTGGCTACCCTGATCTGACTCCGTCGGCACCGTCAGTGTCGAACCTGACCGCAAAACAGAACTCCCCCTTCAGCCAGCAACTGCCTGTAGGCACCGGCGGCGACGGTACGCTGGACTACGACGCTACCGGCTTGCCCCCCGGACTGCTCTTCACCAAGTCAACCCGCACAATCGCCGGTACACCTACGGGCACCGGGACCTCCACCGTCCGCTACACGGTTACCGACAGCGATGGCGACTCAGCCTATGTCGAATTCACAATCACCGTCAATCCCGATCTGACACCGTCGGCGCCAAGCGTCCCTGGCTATACGGCGAAACAGAATGCGCCGTTTAGCCAGCAGCTGCCTGCAGGGAGCGGTGGAGACGGAACTCTATCTTACGGAGCAACGGGGCTGCCTGAAGGTCTGAGCTTTATTACTACAACCCGCACGATTGCCGGCACACCGACAGGCACAGGACCATCTACTGTGCGATACACGGTCACAGATAGCGACGGCGACTCGGCCTACGTAGATTTCACTATTACCGTCAACCCGGATCTCGCGCCGGCCGCCCCCTCGATTTCAGGCTTATCGGCTAGAAAAGGAAGTCTCTTCACCAGTCAGCTGCCGGAGGGCACCGGAGGAGATGCACCCTTAAGCTATACCGCCACCAATCTCCCGACCGGCCTTACCTTCATCACGACCACACGCACGATCACGGGCACTCCCACAACTGTGGAATCTCCAACCGTGACCTACACGGTTCGCGACAGTGATGGCGACGAAGCTAGCACGACCTTTGACTTCACAATCGCAGAAGACCTGATGCCGGAACTGTCCCCCATTTCGGGGTACACCGGTAAAGTGGGCTCGTTATTCAGCCAGATGTTGCCGGAGGCCACGGGCGGAGATACGCCACTCAGTTATACCGCCACCAATCTGCCGACCGGCCTTACTTTCATCACGAGCACACGTACGATCACGGGCACACCTGAATCTCAGGAAGCCCCAACCGTGACCTACACGGTTCGCGACAGCGATGGCGACTCAGACTATGTCGAATTCACCATCACCGTCAATCCCAATCTGACACCGTCGGCGCCGAGCGTTTCGACATTGACTGCCACGCAGAATGCCCCATTTAGCCATCAGCTGCCCGAAGGCAGCGGAGGAGATGGTACGCTATCCTATCGCGCTACGGGTCTGCCTGACGGTCTACTCTTCACGGAAACGAATCGCACGATTGCAGGCACGCCGACCGGCCATGGATCGTTTACTGTAAGGTACACCGTTACCGACAGCGACGACGACTCGGACTACGTAGAATTCACAATCACGGTCAACCAGGATCTCGCGCCGACCGCCCCGTCGATATCAGCCATCTCAGCTAGGAAAGGGAGTCTCTTCACCCGGCAGCTGCCGGAGGGCACCGGAGGAGATGCACCCCTAAGTTACAACGCCACGAACCTCCCGACCGGCCTTACCTTCATCACGACCACACGTACGATTACCGGTACACCCACAACCGAACAAACGCCAACCGTGACCTACACGGTTCGCGACGCTGATGGCGACGAAGCCAGCACGACTTTTGTCTTCACCATCGCAGCCGATCTGATGCCAACTCTGCCCTCCCTTTCAGGGTACTCCGCCAGAGTCGACTCGCCATTCAGCCAGTTGCTGCCAGAGGCCACGAGCGGCGACCCCCCTCTGGACTATACCGCTACCAACCTGCCTACCGGCCTTAGTTTCATCACCAGCACACGTACGATTCAGGGCACGCCGTCAGCCGTCGAATCGCCAACCGTGACCTACACAGTGCGAGACGAAGACGGGGATGAAGACAGCAAGACATTTTCCATCACAGTCGCTGCCGACCTGAAGCCGTCGCTTCCCACCATATCGGGTTACACCGGCAGAGTAGGCTCGCCATTCAGCCAGGAGCTGCCAGCGGCCACAGGTGGAGACTCGCCGCTCGAATACTTCGCGACAGACTTGCCGGCCGGCCTCAGTTTCATCAAGAGCACACGTACGATTCAGGGCACGCCCACAGAGGCGGAATCGCCAACCGTGACCTACACCGTTCGAGACGAGGATGGGGATGAAGACAGCAAGACGTTCGTCCTCACAGTCGCAGCCGATCTGAAGCCGGTACTTCCCACCATATCGGGTTACACGGGCAGGGTGGGCTCGCCATTCAGCCAGGAACTGCCTGCAGCCACCAGTGGAGACTTGCCGCTTAGCTATACCGCTATCAACCTGCCGACCGGCCTCAGTTTCATCACGAGCACACGTACGATTCAGGGTACGCCTTCAACTCAGCATGCTCCAGTTGTGACCTACACCGTTCGAGACGAGGATGGGGATGAACACAGCACGACATTTGCCATCACCGTCGCAGCCGACCTGAAGCCGCAACTGCCCAATGTATCAGCCTACACCGTCAAAGTGGACTCGTCCGTCAGCCAGGTACTGCCAGCGGCCACGGGTGGAGACCTGCCGCTGAGCTATACCGCTACCAATCTGCCGACCGGCCTCACTTTCATCACCAGTACACATACGATTCAGGGCACGCCCACTACCGTGGAATCCAAGACCGTGACCTACACGGTTCGAGACGAGGATGGCGATGAAGACACCAAGACCTTCCTTTTCACCGTGGCAGCCGATCTGACGCCGACTCTATCCACCATATCGGGGTTCACCGTCAAAGTGAACTCGCCATTCAGCCAGGTTCTGCCGGCGGCCGCGGGTGGAGACCTGCCGCTGAGCTATACCGCTACCAATCTGCCGGCCGGCCTCAGATTCATCACCACCACGCGTACGATCTCGGGCACGCCCACAACCGTGCAATCTCCAACTGTGACCTACACGGTCACAGACGAAGATGGGGATGAGGATACCACGACCTTTGTTTTCACCGTCGCAGCCGATCTTGCGCCAACGCTACCCACCGTATCGGGGTTCACCGCCAGAGTGGGCTCGCCATTCAGCCAGGTTCTGCCAGAGGCCGCAGGTGGAGACCCGCCGCTGAGCTATACCGCTACCGATCTGCCGACCGGACTCAGTTTCATCAACAGCACACGTACGATATCGGGCACCCCTGAATCCGTAGAATCTCCGACAGTAACCTACACAGTGCGAGACGATGACGGCGACGAAGACAGTAAGACCTTTACGCTCACGGTCGAAGCCGACAATCAGCCCTCCGAGCCGTCCATAGACGACATGCACCTGAAGATCGGAAGCCTCCTGCGTGCGGAACTGCCAGTAGGATCCAACGGAGACCCACCCTACACCTATACGATCTCGACTTTACCGTCCGGATTACACTTCGACCCCGTAACTCGAATTCTGTCTGGCAGGCCCGATTCAGCCGGCTCCACTGCGGTTACATACACAGTTATTGACGAAGACTTCGACTCGGCCGCTGTGGATTTCACGATCAACGTCCATACGCTCCCGGTTCTGCAAACAATCTCCGATACGTCAGGAATGAAAGACGATCTCTTCACCCTTCAACTTCCCGAGGCCACTGGAGGCCTGCCCCCCCTTGCCTACTCAGCGACAGGTCTGCCCGCCGGGCTCCAATTCATCACCGAGACGCGGACCGTTTCTGGCACGCTGACCCAGGTGGAGATCGCCAACGTGACCTACACCGTAACCGACGCTGACGACGACCAAGACAGTGTCATGTTCAAAATAACTGTGACCGATCTGGATCAGAGTCTGGTTGGCAACAACAACAATAACAACAATAACAACAATAATAATAACGGCAACAACGGCGATAATGGCGGTGGAACCCAGAATCCCCCTGTCCTCCCTGCCCTCACCCTTAGCGATACCACTGGATTCACACTCACGGTGGGGGAGCCGTTCACACAACAGCTACCGGCCGCCAACGGAGGCACTTCACCGTATCGATACGCTGTCACGGCACTGCCCGCCGGCCTGACCTTCAATGAAAGCTCTCACACCCTTTCGGGCACCCCAATAGCAGTGGGTACGACTGACGTCACCTATACGGCGACGGACGCCAACAACAACCAGGTACGCGACGACTTCACCATCACCGTAAACCCGGCGCCCCTCACTCTTATGGTCCCGACCGGGTTCTCGGCCACTGTTGGGCAGCTTTTCACACAGCAACTCCCTGAAGCCGGCGGAGGATCCTCCCCCTACGCTTACGGTGTAACTACCCTTCCGGACGGCTTGACCTTCGAGCATGCAACGCGCACCATTACTGGAATGCCCTCAACCGCTGTAACGAAAGTCATTACGTACTCAGTGTCCGACGGTAACCGCAACACCGCCCGCGATACCTTCACGATTACAGTGAACGAAGCCCAACCCGACCAACCCGTTGGAACCGAAGACGAAGGCATCACGCCGGGTTCGCTGCAACTTTCAGTTGGCGTCACAAAAGAATTCGCCGCGACGGTCGGCGTTCTGTTCACGCAGCCGTTGCCCGCGGCCAGTGGAGGATCGTCACCTTACGCCTACGGCGTCACCATCCTCCCCGACGGCCTGAGTTTCGAGCACGCATCTCGCACCATCACCGGTACACCTACGACCGCCGAAACCAGGATTGTCACCTACTCCGTCACGGACGGAACGCGAGCTTCCGCCAGAGACACATTTACCATAACTGTCAGTGCGTCACCCAACGGCCAACCTGGCGGCACTGGAGGGGGCAGCACGCAGGATCCTCTGCAGCTGTCCTTGGGAGATACGAATGAGTTTTCCGCCACCGTTGGGACGCTGTTTACGCAACAACTACCCGCAGCCAGCGGGGGCTATTCGCCCTACGCATACGGAGTCACCACACTGCCTGCCGGCCTGTCCTTCGTCAATGGCACCCGCACGATCACCGGTACACCAACTCAGGCGGAGACGAAAGTCGTCACCTACTCGGTCTCCGACGGTGCGCAGGCATCCGCTAGTGACACATTCACCATTACCGTCAGTGCAGGCCAAAGTGGCCCTCCTGGCCAACCAGGAAATAACGGAGGCAATCAGGGAGGCAAAAGCCCTGGCGGAAACCCCGGTAGCGGCAACCAGGGCGGCGGCGGTAACTCGGGTTCTAAGAAAAACTCAGGCGGCGGCGGTTCAAACAATCAGCAGAAATATGTTCCCCCTGCGTCGTCCCCCCCGCCGTCCCAGCAACAACATTGGTCGCCGTCTCCCGTTCCTGTCGCAATTACACTACCGCCTTGGCTCAACGTGCGCAGAGGCCCGGGGCTCGACTACGAGGTAACTGCGACGGTTCCGGCCGGGACGCGAGGAAACATCTATGGCAGGGACCCCGCTGACGTCTGGTTCCAGGTCCAAATCGACGCGGTAAGCAACATGGTATGGGTCTGTCAGAACTTCACAAGGGTCGAAGGCGCACTGGATGGCGTCCGATTCCTTGAACGATGGGAAATTAATCTCATTCCCAAGCCGGCCGACGGCCCCATCGCGACGACAACGCCAGCCATTATGAATGTGCGCGCCGGGCCGGGTCTTACTTACAGGATTCTGACAACCGTGCCCAGAGGGACGCAGGCCACAATAATTGGCATCGGCCCTAACGCCGAATGGTATAAGGTCGAACTGGACGCCCTGACTACGCCTGCCTGGATTTACGCAGGTCTGACGACAGTAAAGGGCTTCCTCGGAGGCGTCAGGCAGTACACGTCGGCCGAAGTGGACGACTACGCATCCACAGAAGTGGACGGAAATGACTCCTGTAGCGCCAATCCGGTCGCGGTCACCAGCCCTGCCGTCCTCAACGTCCGCAGAGGTCCAGGAACCGAATACGAAATCGTTACTACGGTTCCACAAGGCACGCGGGCAGAGATCGTCGGTATCGACCCTCAGGAAGAGTGGCTCCTCGTGGAGTTGCCCAGCTTGGCCGAACCAGCCTGGATCTATCGCAATCTGACCACTGTGATCGGCTCACTTGCCGGGGTCAGACGGATCGGTTCTGGGCAAGTGAGTCAGCCCGAAACCCCCACAAACGTCGACCGACCAATCGCCGTTACCTATCCTTCCCGGGTCAACATCCGTGTGGGCCCCGCCGTGACCTACGGCATCCTGAAGGTTGTTAGCCAGGGAACCCGGGCTAGGATTGTGGGGCTCAGCCCGGACGAGAACTGGTATCTGGTCGAGATCGACGGATTGAGCCAGCTGGGTTGGATACGTGAGGACCTTACCGTCTTGGTCGGCAACCTCTACAACGTGAAGCGCATCACCAGCGCCGAAATCGCAATGCTGCCGGTTGCCATCGTCGCCACGCCCGTACTCAATGTGCGGTCGGGCCCTGGCACTGGCTACAGTCTCGTGACTACGATTTCAGAGGGAACTTGGGCTCAAATCATCGGTGTCAACGCACAGACAGACTGGCTCCAAATCAGGCTGGCTGGCACAACAGGCCTGACATGGGTCTACCGCGACCTTACCAATCTTGCCGGTCTCCTTCCGGGCGTGACGCGGCTCTCCTCGAGTACTGTTTCGGCGCCGGATGATGACCTGACGGTGCATGCGACCACCTTGCTGGAATCCGCCTCTACTGTGGAATCAGCCAATCGCCAGCATATCGCAGTGAACTCGATCACAATTGAACTGTCGCTGCCGCAGGACGGCAGAATCAATCTCGAAGTCAGTTGGAATGACGCAAATGCCTGTTCGGATCTCTACAATCTCTACTACCGGTCAGGCACCGAATCAAACAATTACTTCTCTTTGGAGAATGCCGTCGTAGCAACGGCTCCAAACGCCAAGAGCTTGAGTTTCCTGACGCTGCCGCAACGAAGCCTGATCTCTGCCTGGTGTGGAACCAATAGCAGCGGTCGGCAGATCGCGGAAGTCCGGATCGACACGCGCGAGGAGGGAACATACAGTTCTTTACCTTCGCAGCCGGAGACAGGCACGGTAGCCTCCGTTCCCTGAGCGGCCTGGTCGCACCGACCTGCCAATCAGAATCGATGCTCGCCAAACGGCGCGTATCCTGACAGCCAAATACCTGTGCACCAGGAGCCTGGCCCGGCTCAACCCGCGGCCCCCGCCAAGCGATGGCGGGGGCCCTTCTTTCGCCCAACATTGCCGCAACAGTCGCGACTTTGAACGGCTCTCAAAGAGTCTTAAGACGGGTAGTCGGCCAACTCGAAACTTCAGTCTTTCCGAGAAGGCACCAGCCTCCAAGGGTGGGGAATGTCGCAGCGAGGAAGATCGGAAAAGGCGCGCTTGCCCTCAGAACATACCCTGTGCCGGGCTCTGCGTTTGCCCGCGCCGAAGCCGTTTCGGATTCGAAGAAGACATCTCTAACTACCTCCCCTCCTCTCCGTGTCTCGTACCTTCAGGTACATCAGTATCGCTCTCGAAGTCGAGCCGGTACCCATCGGGGTCGGTCAGCGACGTGAGCCACATGCCGTTGCTGACAAAAGGTCGCGTAGCGTCGAGCCCCCGCGCCCTGACCTCGTCGAAGAACTGCAACGCGTCTTCACAAATGAAGACGATCGTAACACCCTCTCCCACTTTCCCTGACGGACTCCAGGAGTCGTGGCCCGACGTAGGGAACTGCTGTAACATCATTGCAGCTTCTCCCAGCGCCAGCCAGCACCATCGCAGCTGCCCGTCGGGCTCCCACTTCTGCTTGATTTCGCAGCCCAGTCCATCTACATAAAAGCGGACCGACGCCTGCATATCCGATACCTTTAGAAAGGGCAAGGCCTGCTTGACATTCATATTTGCTCGTTTCTCAACTTTCTCCGGCAAATGGGGTAGGAGGTATTGAAGATCACGAAAATCGAAACGGCGAACCTCGCAGCCAGGCCGGCTGATTTACCAGTTAGTGTACGACCCATCGCGGCGGCGCAGATGGGGAGCCTCCCAGAATCGAAACGCCTCCGCCTCTGCCCGTTCCTCATTGAACTCGACTCCGAGCCCCGGACCGTCTGGCACGATGTAGTAGTAACCGTTCAGCTCCGGCTGCTCCGGGAACCAGTCTTCGTCATAGAATCTGCCTTCCTCCGTCGGCGAGACTCGCACCTCAAGCCAGGCAAAGTTTGGTACTGCCGCCGCCAGGTGGACCGTTGCCGCGCTGCAAATGGGGCCAAGCGGATTATGCGGCATCAGGTCTATGTAGTGCGCCTCCGCCATGGCCGCCACCTTGACCGCCTCAGTCAATCCCCCTACGTTGCAGACGTCGATGCGCGCGAACTGCGTTATGCCCCGCTCGATGTAAGGCAGGAACTGCCACTTGCTGGAAAACTCCTCGCCGATGGCAAAGGGGACGTCGGTCATGCTGCGCAGCGCCTCATATGCTTCGGGCGTCTCATCACGGATCGGTTCTTCCAGAAAGTCAAGCGTGCCCGATGGCATGCGCTGGCAGAAAGACGCCGCCTCGGCCACACTCAGGCGATGGTGGTAGTCGATTCCCATCACAGGCTCCGGTCCGATCGCCTCGCGTACGGCAGTCAGCCACTGCGCCGTAATGCCCAGAGATTCGCGCGGTTCGAAAATATAGTCAGGCTCTCCCTCATCGCGGGCCGGGCTGCGGCCGGCTCTGATAGCGGGCCAGCCCAAGTCCACCAGTAGCTGGACGTTCTCGATCAGCTCCTCTTTCGTTGCCCCTCCGGTCGAGGCAAAGCAAGGGACCAGTTCCCGCTGTTTACCCCCCAACAGCTGGTAAACGGGAACATTGAGTGCCTTGCCGGCGATGTCGTAGAGAGCAATGTCAATAGCCGAAATAGCGGCGGTCAGAACTCGACCGCCTTCGAAGTACTGACTGCGGTACATCTCCTGCCACAAACCTCCCATTCGCAGCGGATCGCGGCCGATTAGGAACTCCCGGTAGTGGTTCACCGCACCGGTCACGGCCAGTTCACGGCCTGACAGGCCTGCCTCTCCCCAACCATAGAGACCCTCGTCAGTCTCAACCTTCACGATCATCTGATTGCGTTGTCCCACCCACGCGGGATAGGTCTTGATGTCGGTTATTTTCATGGCTTCTTCCCAATTCTCCCTTTCATCCCGGCAGGTAAGGGTCAAGATGTAACCGTATCCAATGTCCCGTTTTGACGAAAACCTGGTGCGTCCTCCCTGGCCGGAACTGGCAAGAAAGGAGGAACCGCTCTCAGTCAGCTGCTCTGGGTATGCGCGTTTGCTTGCTCGAACAGAGTTTACCCTTCGACTGCAGCCCGCAAACCGTCCGCCTCTTCCTCAGAGAGCGCTCTGCTGCCTGCGTCGGCATTCGTACGCGCCTGCTCAGCCGACTTCGCCCCGGGGATCGACACAGATACGGCCGGATGACTAAAGGTATACCGAATCGCAGCCTGTACCATCTCTTCACCTGCTGAGACGACCTCGCTAAGCCGTCCGACCTGCACTGCACGTGCCTCGAACTGGTCCTGCTGCGCGCCGCCCTCGTTCCAGCTTGCCCGAACTGCATCTGTGAACACTGCACCCTTCGTATAGCGGCCGGACAACAGGCCCTTAGCCAGGGGACCTCTAACCATCACGGCAATGCCGTGCTCCTCGCAGTAGGGCAGAAACGCCTTCTCTGGCTCGCGGTTAAGCAGAGAGTAGTCCACCTGCACAACACTGCATGTTCCTTCGCGGTTGAATCGCTTGAGAACGTCCAGGTCGTTGGTCGAGATACCGTAAACGCGCAGGCACCCCTCCTCCTTAAGGGCCTCGAATCCCTCCAAATAGACGGTCGGATCGTCCAGGTTTCCTTTGTGGCAGAGGATCACATCCACCCAGTCGGTGCGCAGCCGGCCCAGGATCGCGTGGCCGGAAATCCGAATCGAATCAACACTGTTCTTGGGAATCTCTCCACCCGTGCGTTGTGCCCAGTTACCGATCTTGCTGACCAGGATCACATTGTGGCGGATGCCGGTCAAGGCCCGGCCTACCCGCATCTCCGACAGACCGTTGGGGATGCCGTACGACTCCGCAACATCGAACAGTGTCATGCCTGCGTCGTATGCAGCCCGCACAGTCGACCAGGCCGTGACTTCATCGATATCCCCCCACTGATTGCCGATGTTCCACGCGCCCAAGCCGACCGCAGAGACGGGCCAGCCGAGTTTTCCGAACGTCTTTGTTAGCATTTTGGAGACTCCTTGCAAACATGAACGAAAACAGAAAGTTAAGCCCTCACATCCTGCCTGATGCCCGAATTGTGTTCCATCGCGCAATAAATGGCAAAAGGAAGCATGGGATAAGTTCCGACGCACGAGGACTTCAACCAGGGAGAAGCATCAGCCTCTGCCTGTGTTCCGGATGGGTCTTCATGAGTCCCGTTCAAAATATTTGGCATATCAGCAAATATATTTGCAAAAATGATTGACATGGGCAAATTTATTTGCTACAATGCACTAGCAAGAGAGGAGAAGACAATGCGCAAAGTATTGGAAGAATGTCCCTCGTGTGGAGGCGAGTTCGAAATAACACGCCTTTCGTGCACTCTCTGTGACACGGAAGTAACCGGTCGCTTCGCGCCATGTGCATTCTGTCGCCTCTCTCCTGAGACGGCCCAGTTCCTTGAACTCTTTGTCAAGAGTCGCGGCAATGTAAAAGAGATGGAACGTGAGCTTGGCATCTCCTATTGGATAATACGCAGTCGCATCAACGACCTGATCAAAGAATTGGGCTTCGAAACGAACGACGAGGAAGATCTTGGCAGAAAGCGGCAGGAGATCTTGGCGAAGGTAAATCGAGGCGAGATTTCCGCAGGCGAAGCCGCGGAACTGATGAGGCGGCTCCAGTGAAAAACATCACCTGTGGCGGCTGAAATCGCGACGGTTTGGCGTAAGCTAAAGGTTTTCTATGAGTGGCAACACCATTGTCCAAAATTCCCATAGTTGGAAGAGGAGTGGAAAAAATGGTACAGGAACGAATGGCCGTCCTTAAAATGTTGGAAGATGGAAATATTTCCTTGGAAGAAGCCTCTGATCTTCTCAAGGTAATTGAACAGGCCGACCCGCAAGAAGGACCCAATCTCGGTGAGTCGCCGTCTCGGCAGCCGTCGAACGAACCGCCTGCTGACCTCTCTCACACCGAAATGGATAAAGAGTGCTTAACTGGACTCGACCTGGCCAAGTTGACAGAGATGAGAATTCATGGAGTGACGCCCGCGTTTATCCAGGAGGTGCGCCAACTGGATATTCCAGGCCTTTCCATGGACAAACTCGTCGCAATGCGAATCCACGGCGTAAAGCCGGACTTTGTCAGTGAAATGCGTTCTGCTGGGCTCGACCCCTCAGTCGACCAACTGATTCAAATGAGGATCCACGGAGTTTCACCTGAATACCTGGCCGGATTCCATGCTCTGGGCTTCACGCAGTTGGACGTGCCTCAACTGATTCAAATGCGAATTCATGGTGTAACGCCCGACTTCTACGTGCAGTTGGAGTCACTGAGCATCGAAGACCTCACTGTCGACCGGCTTATCCAAATGCGGATTCATGGAGCGACGCCTGACTACGTACGCGAGATTCAGGCACTGGGATTCACCGGGCTGAACTCCGGTAAACTGATCGAAATGCGAATACACGGAGTAACCGCCGACTACGTGCGGCAGATAGAATCGTCGAGTCTGGATGACCTCACCCTGGACCGTCTGATCGAACTACGCAGCGGATGAGCAGACTCCAGCCAAACGAGGACAATGAACGAGCATGCATAGGCCCCCAGTCGTTCCCGCAAGGTCAACCGAGCCCGTTCCCTTGCGCGAACCTGCAAGAATCCGCCACAAGGCACACCATGATTGACTGCAACATTGTGTGCATCCCAAAATGGGGGTGTACTTTCGTATGCCTCTGGAGCCAACTAAGCCGCGGTCAGTTCCCATTCCAGTTTCCGCCAGAATAAGCGCCGTTACTGACTTCTAACTACTGACTACTAACTGCTGCAGTTCTGGGCGGTCGGGCCTATTCGGCCCTCCCTTGTGCGGGGGCTCCGCCCCCGCAACGCCCCCCCCCAATGCCTCATCGACCGGGTGTCGACATTGGCGATGGGTGCCTGTTCGACCGGGTTTCGCCAGACCACGTTCCGATGTCCCTACTGATTCCCTGTAGGTACCGGCCTTGTGCATGCTCCCGCACCCTCCCCAACTGACGGCCTCCACCTTACGGCCAGTTCTGGCGCCTGCACTGCGTCTCGCACAAAGACGGTAATCAACTCCAGCCACCGCTGGCACCGATTCCCCGCCAGACTGTTCCCACCCCAAGTCTGGAATGCACCCTCCAACCTTGAGCTCTTTGACATCCGCCCCCTCATAGGGTCAAATAGTGCAGGCCTCTTCAATACTTTAGCTCCTGCCATTCAAGAAAGTACCTTCCATGACGACGCAACCCAACATCCTGGTCATCCTTACAGACCAGCAGACACATGCCGCGCTGAGCGCACACGGCAATACCTACCTGCACACGCCGCACATGGACTCCCTCGTCCGCAGCGGGCTGAGTTTCCAAAACGCCTACTGCGCCTCACCTGTCTGCGGTCCATCCCGAGGCAGCCTGCTCTCCGGTCGGCTGCCGCACAGGACCGGCGTCGAGGTCAACGGCCCTGCGGTCTACCCCGGCATCCCCACGATGGGCGCACACCTTCGCCAGGCCGGCTACAGACCCTTCTTCGCCGGCAAACTGCATCTGGGACCGAATCCCAGGCAAGGCATTGAGGAAGTCGGTGGCAGTCAGGGCTTCGAGTTCCTCTGCGACGAATACCCCGAAGGGATACCCCGTCAACTCGGCACCGACACGGACCCTATCTGGACAGACAATGCCGTAGAGTTCCTGCAAAGCCAGGGCCCGAGAGACTCTGGTTCCGATGACCCTTTCCTGCTCGTGGCTTCCCTCCACAACCCCCACGACATCTGCTATTGGGTGATGGAATGGCACCACATTGTCGATCTGCCTTCCAACATCGAACTGCCTCCGCTCCCCGCCAACTTCCAGCCAGTCCCGGACGAGCCGGAATTCGTCGGCCTCTGCCGCAACCGCACCGAGTACGGCCCCGAAATGAGCTGGACCCACGACTGGGACGAAACGGACTGGCGCAGATACCTCTATGTCTACAACCGCCTGACCGAACGCGTCGACGAGCAGATCGGGAGGCTGCTTGCGGCGCTGGAAGAGAGCGGTGTCGCCGACGACACGTTAATCGTCCTGACAAGTGATCATGGCGAAGGGGTGGCTGCCCACAAATGGGTCACTAAACTGATGCTGTGGGAGGAAGTCGTCAGAGTGCCTCTGGTGATAAGGCTGCCGGGGGCGGTTCCAGAGAACCACGTGGACCGCACGCACCTCGTTTCCGGCGTAGACCTGTTGCCGACGCTGTGCGACTACGCAAACATTGCCGCCCCTGAAGGAATGGACGGGCAGAGTGTTCGCCCGGTTATCGAGAACCCCTCTCTACCAGGGCGCTCGAATCTTGTTACAGAGCTGCAGCCGTTCTTGGACGACCAAACGAAAAAGGGCCGCATGCTTCGCACGGCCCGCTACAAATACATCGCCTTTTCCCACGGCCAGCGCCCTGAAATGCTCTTCGACATGGAAGTCGACCCTGGCGAGACGCACAACCTGGCCGTCCAGAAGAATTACGCAAAAACTCTGTCTGAGCACCGCCAAATGCTCAAACAAGAGGTTGAAAAGACTGCAGATCCGTTCGTGCTTCCTTTCTGGTGACCGGTGAGCCAGGCTTTGTTCGGCAGATTCGTCAGACGCTGCTGCCTATCCTCCTGGTCCAGAAGGCCAGATACGGCGGGCTGACCGCCTTGAAGTGCTCCCAAGTACCCGGCTCCGGGTCTTCCTCCCAGGTCGTATGCTCACTGAATGCCAGAATCTCGAACCCGCTGGCAATCAAGCCGTTGATAAACGTTGGCATCGTGTGCCGAAACTCCCTCGGGCCCGGTATGTCTATCTGGGAGCCATCCTCGCCTTCAACGCCCCAGGTATCTGTGCCATAGATGGCAACGACGTCCACCTCACCGTCTCTATAGATCGAATTGGATGAATATCCCCTGACCGGATCGTAGTCGTCAGGGTTGAAGGTCTGCGTATACGGATTGTGCCACTGCACGTGGTACAGACCGCCCGCCTTGAGAACACGCGCCACCCCGGCAAAGACAGGGCCGACCTCCGGTACGAAGTTGATCGAAAAAGGCTGATAGACGATGTCGAAAGCGTCTTCAGCGAATCGGGAAAGATCCCGCATGTCGCCCTGCAGGAGAACGGGCGAGTGCCCATAATGTTCGGCCGCCACCCGATCCTTTGCTAGCTGCTCATCAGACAGATCAAGTACGGTTACACATGCCCCCAGAAGACCCAACGCGGCCGACTGCTGTCCTCCCCCGCCTGCAAGCACGAGAACCTGTTTGTCCTGCACGTCACATAGCAAGCCCGCCTCGTCCACCATCTCTCGCGCTGTGGCTTCGTCCAACTCCAATTTGGGCCGCGAGTACAAAACTCCGGCGCGTGACAATCCATTCCAGCGCTCTCGATTGTAACTGGAAAGCTCATCCATATCCGCTAACTCTCATCGTCTTTTCAATTGGACTGTGAATAATGTCGGAAGGGAGAGTGATTCGCCTCCCAGACAAGAAACTTCCGGCACTGAGAAGCTGACCTGACTCCCAAGGTACGCTACTCGATCCGGAATTCTAAAATCGACTTGCCTCCTGCTGCTCCTGATTTCCCAACAACTCTTGCCAACATGCTTGGCGGATGATCCGCTCCTTGTAGTGATCGCTCTGTGAGACCCCAAGTGGATTGCCGAAGGAAAGGATATTGACGGCATCCTGCGCTTTGTCGCGCGCGTCCCAATCGCGAGCTCGGTTCAGCACCGCCGGGTCATGGTTCCACGAAGGGGCACTGTTCCCGCTCGTGCGGTTGAACAGGAACTTGATCATGTGGCGCTTGCCACCTGACCTGTTGCTGGCAGTGCCATGCCACAAATCATAGTGGGTGATCGCGAAAGTACCTGCCGGCACGGTCAGAGGAACTTGGCCGCGAATATTGCTGTAGGTCGCCATTCTGTCAGTCGGCGCGTTGCGAAACTGCGTCCCCGGAACGATGACCGTCGGGCCCATCTCCGCAGTGATTGTGTGTGGATAGTACAGCCCCAGTAAGCGATCGATCGTCGTGTCGCGGTTGTTCGTCCCGTCCTGGTGCCACTGCATGTCCCCTGAACCGGGAAGTTTGCAGTGCCAGTGCCGGTGGGAATTTACAGCATAGTCCTCGCCAAGAAGACTGATGAGCGCCCCTCGCACCTGCGGATGCTCCACCACCTGCCAGAGGTCGGGAACCGACTCGGTAATCGCGTCGCCCGGGTTCGCGGTCAACCCGTCCAGCTTTTCGGAAATCTGCTCGTTTAGGCCCGCCGGCAGGTCCAGTTCGATAACGTGGTAGCCGTTTACCAGAAAGCGCGCCATGTCTACGTCAGTCAACAGGTATTCGTTGTCTGTCATGGAATAACCTCCATCTTCTGCAAGACAAACTCATAGCCGACTACATCGAGATCGGTATCGCTGAAAGGGGACTGCAAGTGCGGGAACTGAACGATCTGCCAGCCGTCAACAACGGCGTCGTGTACCGTCGTGTAAGGCCATTCAAACTCCCCGCCGCTGATTTCGACCCGAAAACCCTTGACCGGTTCTATCAATGTGTACCCTAGTATCTCCGAGAACACGCTAGGCGTCCTCGCATGCAGATACAGAAGTCGCTGGCGAGGCTGGGTCTGGGCATCCATCCGCGTTCAGTTCCTGTCGGGAAAGAGGGACAATTCTTGCTTCTGCAGATTATATGTGAACCCCCACGCGGAGGCAAGAACTTCAGAGGTCGCTGCCCTCTGGCCGTTTGAGGTCCGGAGGGTGCGTCTGCTTGCAAATAAGAAATCCTGATGAGATTCCATCCTTGAGTCTGAATGAACTTTCAAACCTCCCCGCACTAGCTTCTGAATAGAAAATCCTATAACCGTGTTGCCGAGAGCGGAGAAGCTGAGCGTCAGTGTGTTCACCACCTGAAAAATGGTGGGAACACGCGATGAGGCTGATATCCACTAAACTGGATGGGCAATGAGCAATATGAATAGAACCTGAAGAGAGGCCGGCCAAGCACTATAATCTGCGTGATATAATGTTGCTATCGCCGCTTGCTGCATTCAGGACAAGGGAAAAGGAAGCGGAGTTAGTCGAAACTAAACGTACGATGACATTTGCGACCGAAACTGGGACTGAGTTTCCGAGTCCCCGGTGCCGGTGAAAAACTGCTACTCTTGCCAACGGCATTCCAGAAGGCGAAGGAGAGCGGCTATGTGTCCAGAGGGACCTGCATTGTGCCTACCCCGAACCCGAAGAGACAGCTAAGAAATGACTGCGAAATCAAGAAAGGAAACCCCTCGACTTTCCACTACTTACCACGACTTGGCACGACTTATCTCAATCTGAACCAAGGCAAGTGCATCCAACATTTTCAAAGGCCCTATTGCCGGCTGTGAGGTTTTGGAGCGTCCCTTGTAGGCCGCAATCACGGACCAATTTGGCGCCGTTCCCAGATGGGGTCGCTCTGGTTTTGGGAAGTCAAGGCTCTTACCCGCAGAAAACCTGAAGTATCAGGAAGGACGCAGCAACCCGTGACCGGCACTCAGTCCAACTACGCAAAGCACATCAGGAACGGCGAAGATGCCACTGCGCAGCCAAGTACATAAGCCCAAAAAAGACGATTCGGACCGACAAAACCCGACAGAATCCGTCATTTTCCGACTTTGTCCGAACAATATAGGTCTGTTGGGTCAATATGAGACAAGAAATCGTGGCGAATCCCGTATCGGGTCGGCGCCCATCCATGGACGCACTACGCGATCGAATCTGGCGTCCGGATAAAGAGGAGTATGCCCTGGTCCCAACAGGGTCTGGCGTTGACGCCAAGGCAGCAAAGCGGTAGAATCTGCGTAACCCAAGAAGGTAAGGAATCCAAACTGAGCGAATCGTGAGGGCAGGCAGCTATGACTTCAAGTGCCGATTCACCGCAGCCGCGTTCGGCAGCATCTGAAAACGGCCACAATCCGGCGAATCGCATTCAAACCGCGGCGCAACCCGTCAACGGGAGACAGACTCCCACTCCCACGCATGCAGTGATCGACTGCGACATCCACAACGAGGTGTCTTCGGTCGAACAGTTGATGCCCTACCTGGCCGATTACTGGCAGGACTATATCCGCGGGTCAGCCTTTAACAGTCCCCACGCCAACGACTATCCTCGCGGCGCACCTACCTCGGCCCGACCGGGATCTGTTCCTGCGGAAGACGGGCAGGCCGGCTCCACTCTTCAGCTGGTTCGGGAGCAGGCGCTGGCTCCGTGGAACACCGAAGTAGGGATACTGAACTGTTCCTATCGCGTCCAGAGCGTGCGGCAGGAGGACCTGTCCGCAGACCTGGCCACCGCGGCCAATCGCTGGCAAATCGACGAGTGGTTGACGCCCGAACCGCGGCTACGCGGCTCATTGGTCGTTCCCAGTCAGGCCCCGGCCCGCGCCGCGGAGGAGATCCATCGCTTTGGTGGCCATCCGCAATTCGTACAGGTGGTCCTCCCCGTGCGCTCCCATATCCCCTACGGAAACCGCTACTACGATCCGCTGTACGCCGCTGCCGTCGAGCACGATCTGGTTGTCGGAATTAATTTCGGTGGCGCGCCCGGCAACCCGCCGACGCCTGTCGGCTGGCCATCGACATATCTTGAAGAGCACGCAGGCATGGCACAAGTATTTCAGTCCCAGGTTATTAGCATCATCGCCGAAGGTGTATTCGACCGCTTCCCCGACCTGCGCATAGCCCTCATTGAAGGCGGATTCGCCTGGATGCCTTCCCTCATGTGGCGGCTCGACAAGGAGTGGAAGGGTCTGCGTTCCAATACGCCCTGGGTGAGGCGCGCTCCCTCCGACTACATCCGCGATCACATGCGTCTGACAGTGCAACCGGTAGGCGCACCGCCCGACCCCCGCTACATCCTGCAGACCATCGAACAGTTGGAGTCGGACACGTTGCTCATGTTCGCGACCGACTACCCGCACTGGCACTATGATGATGACAGTGAAGCCTGGCCGGTAACTTTGCCTGAACCACTCAACGCAAATATCTGGTCTGAAAACGCCCGCTCTTTCTATCGACTCTGAGGAGTTCTGACATGACGCTGGAACTTGAGATTTCCGAACAAAAGCAAAGCGCCGAGAAATCCAAACTGGCGGTAATCGACACTGACATTCACAATTTTGATGTCTACGACGACCCCGTTTTCAATCAGGCCATCACCGATTACTTGGCAACTGAGTGGCTGGAATATCACAATATGATCGGAATGCGTGGGCATTACGGCGTCGGCTACCCCCGTCATCAACCAAACGCCGCCCGCACCGATGCCTGGCCCCCCAGCGGACGCCCTCCCGGCACTGACCTTGACTTTATGCGCGAGCAGCTGCTGGATGCCTTCGATATGGACTATGGCATCTTGAACCCCCTGACAGGGGCCGGCGGACAGGTGAACCAGGAGTACGGCGCGCAGCTTGCGCGTGCCATCAATGACTATCAAATCGCGGAATGGCTGGAGCTGGAACCCCGGCTGAGGGCCTCGATCCTCGTAAACTACGAGGACGCCGAGCTCGCTGCCGAAGAGATTCACCGCCTCGGCCGCCACGAAGGCTTCGTGCAAGTGATCCTGGTGACTCGGACCCAGGAGCCTCTGGGCCGGCGCAAATACTGGAAGATGTACGAGGCCGCCCTCGAGTATGATCTGCCCTTAGGCATCCATTTCGGCGGCAGTGCCGGTCATCCCCTTACCGGCGGCGGCTGGCCTTCCTACTACATCGAAGATCACACCGGCATGGCTCAATCCTTCCAGGCACAGGTTGCCAGCCTCGTTTGCGAAGGCGTCTTCGAGCACTTCCCCGAGCTGCGCATCGTGATCATCGAGGGCGGCTTCGCCTGGATGCCTTCCTTGGCATGGAGGCTGGATCAGAGCTGGAAACGCCTCCGCCGGGAGACGCCATATTTGAAAAAGGCGCCGTCTGAATACATTCGGGAGCACTTCTGGCTCTCCACGCAGCCCATGGAAGAACCCAGGCAACACGAACACTTCGTCCAGCTTCTCGAACAGATGGACAACGGGAGCAAGCTGATGTTCGCAACCGACTACCCGCACTGGGACTTTGACTCTCCCGACCGGGCGCTCCCTGCCACTTTGCCGCTCGAAGTCAGGCGCAACATCATGGCCGAAAACGCCCGCCAATTCTACAATCTGGCGTAGAACTGACCTGGAAGAACTGTATGGGCGGAATCATCCGCTTCCTGAACACGCCCGTTACAACAATACAAGGCACCGCACTGACACCGATCGACCTCTTTCTCACGGTCGCCTCAGTGCTCCTTTTTTACATACTGGCGAGAGTCGCCGCCCGCCAGTTTCAGAGGAGAGTGGAGCCGGAGCTTCCGCTCACGGCCACAAGTAAGCGCCTCGCCAGGTCTGTCGTCTATCTGTCGATCCTGTTGGCGGGCATATACACGTCTCTGACCTTCCTCGGTGTCAATCTGTCAATCTTTCTTGTGCCCCTGGGCGCACTCAGCATCGGGTTGGGGCTGGGCCTCCAGAACTTGGCCAGTAACTACATCGCCGGGCTGGTCCTGATGACCGAGGGCACCATTCGCGACGGAGACGTGATCGAAGTCGACGGAATCCGCGGAACGGTCCAGGAGATGAGCCTGCGCACCACAGTTGTTAAGACCTTTAGCAATACCGAAGTAATCGTGCCAAACTCCCTGATGGTCTCGCAGCGGCTCGACAACTGGACGAAATCCGACCAGATTCTGCGCATCGAGTCCCAGATCGGAGTTGCCTACGGCACCGACATCGGCGCAGTGCACCAAATCCTTCATTCCCAAATCACGGCCCATTCCGCCGTATTGGCTGACCCGGAGCCGCGTACATTCTTCGTTGAGTTCGCAGATTCCGCGCTTCTATTTCGGATTCAGTACTGGATCGATGATCCGGCGCAGCGGCTCTCTTCGCTGAGCGAAATCCTTGAAGCGATCTACTATGGACTGCAAGATCGGGGAATCTCGATTCCCTTCCCGCAGAGGGATGTATGGCTGAAGGGGGATCCCTTCGGACAAAGCGTCTCATTCGCTGCAACCGCCGAGTCAGATCCGTGAGCGCCTGGCTCGCAGTAGACTTCAAGATTTCGACAGCGCGTATGGAGATTTTCCCATGACAAAAATCGGAGCAGCCCCAATTTCGGCGCCAGGCTGGACCGCCCAACCCAAAGAAGGCGTCAAGATCGTCGACTGCGACGTCCACCACAACTTTGAACGTCCCGAACAGCTGCTGCCCTACCTGTCCACTTTCTGGCAGAATCACCTGATCGATCAGGGGTTGCATCTTCCCAGCGCCGGCTACTCCAATGTTCCCTTCCGCACCAACCGTTCTGACCTGAAGGACCCGGGCTTGAAGGAACGTGACTTTAACTTCTCCTTGGAGTTTATGCAGCGCGAGCATCTCGATCCTTGGAACATCGACTACGCGCTTCTCACCGGCCCTCCTCCCTTCTACGGCTACACCGGCCTGCCCGATCCCGACTGGGCCGCCGCTCTGTGCCGCGCCTTCAACGACTGGACTATCGAGCACTGGCTCGAAAAGGACAACCGCGTAGTCAACGCCATCCTCATCTCGCCGTCCGACCCGGCACAGGCCGTCAGTGAGATTAACCGCTTGGCAGACCGAAAGGACACCGTCGCGGTGATGGTGCCGATGGGTACGAGCATGCCGTTCGGAAATCGCTTCTACCACCCAATCTGGGAAGCATGTGAGGAGCATGGACTGCCGGTTGTCGCCCATATCGGTGGCGGCGGCGGCGCAGCCCGCACCACGCCCACCCCCGTCGGCTTCCCCACCTACTACATGGAGTCGCGCATGAGTCGGCCCTTCGTGGCCAGCGCGCACGCCTCTTCCCTGATCTGCGAAGGCGTCTTCGAAAAGTTCCCCAACCTGAAGTTCGCTCTGACCGAGGCGCAGCAACTCTGGGCTGTGGCCGTCATGTGGCACATGGATTCCGACTGGAAGGCCATCCGCGACCAGACCCCCTGGCTCAAACGTCTGCCCAGCGAATACTTCCGCGAGCATATTCGTGTCGGGTCTCAGCCGATGCACGAAGCCGAAACGACCGAGCAGCTCTACCAGTTTCTCGAAATGCTGCACGCCGACGAAACGCTCGTCTACTGTTCCGACTTTCCCCATTTCGACTGGAACGACCCCGTCACAACCTTTCCCAAGCTCGACCCCGGGTGGCAACAACGTATCTTCGCTGACAACGCCTTGGAGATGCTGCGCATCGGAGACGCCTTGGTATGACCAGGGTCGTCATTGCCAAGGTGTGGGAGATCCCACCCGGTGACCGCAAGATCGTCGTGCCCTTCCGCGGGCGCGCTGGCATCGGCGTTTTCAATGTCAACGGCGAGCTCTACGCGCTCCGCAACATCTGTCCGCACAAACGTGGACCTCTCTGTACCGGTGAGCTGACCGGCCGCATCAACGCGCCTGCTCCCCCCTCCGTCAATGAAGCAGAACTGCATGTCGACGGTGAAGGTGAAGTCCTGCGCTGTCCATGGCATCAGTGGCCCTTTGAAATTGCCACCGGTCGCTGCCTCGTCGATCCGTCGGTGAGAGTCAAAACCTACCCCGTGCGTGTTGTTGGCAACGACATCGTTGTTGACCTTGACGACAGACACGAACAGGTGGGAGCATGAACCCATTTGCGATCCAACGGGAGAAAACATGACTGCCACAAACCTGATGGCCCGCCGTGATCATCTGCTTGGCGCCGGGGCGCCGATCTTCTACGAAAGGCCGGTCAACATCGTGCGCGGGGAAGGCGTTTGGCTCTACGATGACAGCGGCCGGCGCTACTTGGATATGTACAACAACGTGCCCTGTGTCGGTCACTGCCATCCACACGTAGTCGAGGCCATGCACAACCAGGCCCAAACGCTCAACGTTCACAGCCGCTATCTGAATGAAACCGTTCTTGACTACGCCGAGCGCCTGGCGAACCTGCACGCTGACAACCTGACCAGCGTTGTCTTCACCTGCACCGGCACGGAAGCCAACGAAGTGGCCCTCGAAATCGCCCGCGCCGTAACCGGTGGCCGGGGTTTCATCTGCAGCGACTCCGCCTACCATGGCAACAGCGCCGAAGTGAGCAAATTCACTCGGGTCAGCCAGCAGACTGACGGCGAGAAGGCAAAGGAAATCCGCGCCTTTCCTTTCCCACAGCGCTACCGTTCCATCCAGGAAGGCGTGTCCGATGCGGAGCTGGCGGAGCTCTATCTGGTGGAGGTCGAACGCGCTATCGACGGTCTGCGTACCGACGGCATTCCGCTGGCGGGCATGCTTGTCTGCTCCATCTTCGCCAACGAGGGACTGCCTTCGATCCCATGCGAGTTCATGCCACGCGCCTCAGAAATAGTGCGCGGCGCCGGTGGTCTCGTAATCGCCGACGAGGTTCAGGCGGGATTCTGCCGTACAGGCGACTGGTGGGGCTACCAGACGACCGGCTACGTCCCTGATATCGTCACCATGGGCAAGCCAATGGGCAACGGAATGCCCGTTGCCGGCGCGGCAGCGACGAGCGCGCTGGTCGATGAATTTCGCAGAAAGAAGCGATACTTCAATACCTTCGCGGCCAGCCCTCTGCAGGCCGCCGCCGGCATGGCGGTCATCGATGTGGTCGAAAATGAGGATCTCGCCAGCAGCGTCGAACAGGTAGGCAAATACCTCCGGGCCGAGCTTTCCAAGTTTCAGACCAGCTGCGAGCATCTGGCCGACGTACGCGGCCACGGTCTTTTCATCGGCATGGAGTGGGTACAAGATCGAGAATCCAAACGCCCGGACGCGGACGGCGCCGGCACTGTTGTCAATCTATTGCGAGAAAGAGGATTCCTGATCGGCAGTGCCGGCCCTTTGGGCAACATTCTCAAGATCAGACCTCCGCTCGTATTCGCCAAGGAACACGCTGACCTCTTCTTGACCGCGTTTGAAGAATGTATAGGGCAAGTCGAATATGCTTGAACCGCAGGCGTTGCTTCACTGCAGGCAGGAGTCCGTTTCAGTTCGGAGCAGCTCTCCCCCCTTCGACAAAGGGCAGATTAAGGAATTCGGAAATGGCAGGCCGCGGCCTTGACGCGAGTTCGGCGCACGGTCTGCGCCAGCTCCTGGAGGAAACACAATTAGAGGAAATACTGCTGGCCTCCGCCGCTCGCGCCTTGAACGACTGGGACATCGGCGCAAAGGCGATCTCCTTGGTTTCACACTCTGAAAACATTGTTTTTCGTGTTGACTCCGAGTGCGGTCAACCCTTTGTCTTCCGCTTTCACCGTCCCGGCTACCATACGCTTCCCGAACTGCACGGCGAATTTCAGTGGACTGCCGCCCTGAATCGGTCAGGAATCGGCGCCCCTGTGCCCCGCTTATCAAGAGACAAACACGCTTTCGTCCCCTTCAACCTGCCTGAACTGTCCCAGACAAGGTATGTGAGCATGGTGGAATGGGTCGAAGGGACCCCGATGGCAACTCTCATTGAACAAGAGACCGATCCTTCCAGACTGGCGAGTTACTTCCGCAAGGTCGGCAAGTTGGCTGCCCGCATCCATAACCAGGCCACACATTGGAGACTGCCGGAGGGATTCGAACGCCACGCCTTCGACGCCGATGGACTGATGGGCGAATATCCCTTCTGGGGTCCCTTTTGGGAGCAGTCCGACCTGACGCCTGCAGATCGCGCGCAAATCATCTACGGCCGCGACAAAATCTATGACCTCCTTTCCCAATATGGCAAAGAGCGAGCCAACTACAGCCTGATTCACGCCGACTTGCACCCTGGAAACCTCATCACGACCGGCGAGAACGTGCATATAATCGACTTCGACGATTCAGGATTCGGATGGCACCAGTATGAGCTGGCGGTAGCCATCTCCTACTACCAGGACAATCCCCATTTTGAAACAATCCGCGAAGCCATAATAGCCGGCTATTTGACGGAGCGCCCCCTATCCCAGTCGGACATCGACCTTCTCCCCGTATTTGTTCTCATCAGGAGTATGGTGTCGTTAGGTTGGATTGAACAGCGCCCGGAGCTCGACAGCAGCCACAAGGTGCCCACACTGATCCGAAGAGCCTGCCAACAGTCCAGGGAGCTCTTCGGCTCAGTCTGATCCTTTCCTGGACAGGAGTAGTCCCCTGAGAAAAGAGGTTGCCTGGCAAAGGCAATCTTCGGTCTCTAGCGGGAACCCTCTTCAATCATTCTCCCTTTCCAATCCCCGCTTCATGGGTCTGCTCTTCCGGGCACTTCGCCCCGTAGAGGAGCCTCGCCTGACAGCCTTCTGGCGCCAGGTGCCAAGAACCGATTCGTTTCAGAGAAGGGCCGTGACCTATGCGTAGAATTCGATACAACTGTGCAATGAGCCTGGACGGGTTTATCGCAGACGCCAACGACGGCTTCGACTGGATCATGCTCGATCCCGACATTGACTTCGAGGAACTCTCTTCGCAGTTCGACACCTACCTGATGGGTCGCCGGACCTTTGAAGTCGTCGGTGGAGGAACGCCGCAGTGGGCGGGGAACCGGTACTATGTCTTCTCAAACAGCCTGAATCGGAACGAGCACAAGGATGTGCCGGTTGTCGGCGAGGAATGGATAGAGACAGTACGCGCGTTGCGGTCCGAGCCGGGCAAGGACATCTGGCTGTTTGGAGGCGGGCGCCTGTTCGGCAGTCTATGCAATGAGGGTCTGGTGGACACGGTGGAAGTAGCGGTAATCCCTATCTTGCTCGGCGGTGGCGTGCCCCTTGTGACCGGACTATCGAGTCAGGTCAGGCTGGTCCTGAGAGATCATAAGGTGTACGAAAAGACGGGAACGGCACTGCTTTCGTATGAAGTTGACAGAGCCCATTCCTCACTGGACGACTGAAGAGCCTGGAAGTTCTCTGCCCTCCCAAAATGCTCCCCGAATGTCTGATAGCCCTCACTTTCGCGACACGACGCGAAATCAACCCCTCCCATTTCTATGTCACCACCAGGCAACAAAGTAGAATGGGATTGTCGGCGGTCCGCGACCCACAGACTGCCGAAAAAAAGAATTCCAACTAAGATAAGGATTACATGACCCAAAACGAATCTTATGGACGAAAAAATGACGGTACGCGTCCTGCCCCCGCCGCTGACAGCGATATCGCAGACGAAAACGTTAACCCGCTAGACCTGGTTGAGCCGGAAAACGCTCTGCCGGACATATCGCTGGCGGACCTGCCAGCAGTAGCGCAAAAGGCCGCCGCCGCCGCCGGCTGGTCCTATCTGATGCCCGTACAGGCCAAGGCTATCCCCTATCTCTTGGCCGGGCGCGACTTGATGGTACAGTCTCGCACCGGAAGCGGCAAGACGGGCGCGTTTCTTCTTCCGCTGCTCCATCAGATTCGGCGGGACAAGCGCGTCTGCCAGGCCTTGGTCCTGGTCCCCACTCGTGAGTTGGCTCTCCAGGTCTCAAAAGAGGCCGCGCTCCTCGGGGCGGCAGCCGGCGTAAGCTCAGTTGCAGTCTATGGCGGCGTCAAGTACGGCCCCCAGACTTCAGCGCTGCGTGACGGCGCCCAGCTTGTGATCGGCACGCCCGGACGTATTCTCGACCACCTCCTGCAGCGCAACCTGCAACTCGATGACCTGCACCATCTCGTGTTTGACGAGGCCGACCGGATGTTGTCAATGGGTTTCTACCCCGACATGCTGCAGGTGCAGACCTTTCTGCCTTCCAGGCGGATACACGGTTCCATGTTTTCAGCCACATTCCCAGCCCATGTGCTGCGGTTGGCCCAGCAGTTTCTGACGGAGCCCGACTTTCTCAGCCTCAGCCGCGATCGCGTCCATGTAGCCGAAGCCGAGCACGTCCTTTACGCCGACCCGGGCATGAAAAAAGATCGCGCGCTCGTGCGCCTGATCGAGATGGAAAACCCTGCGGCAGCCATCGTATTTTGCAATACCCGGCGCATTGTCGACTATGTCACCATCGTTCTGCAGCGCTTCGGTTACGACGCCGACAGAATCAGTTCAGACCTCAGCCAGCAGGAGCGCGAGCGGGTGATGCGCCGCGTGCGCGAAGGCAAACTGAGACTCCTCGTGGCGACCGATGTAGCTGCCCGCGGCATCGACATCCCCGAGCTCTCCCATGTGATCCAGTACGAGCCGCCTGAAGATCCCGAGTCCTACATTCACCGTGCCGGGCGCACGGCACGCGCCGGCTCGTCCGGCGCCGCCATTTCCCTTACGGCCTCCTTCGACGAACGTATGCAGATGGAGCGAATCGCCAAGCGCTACAGCATCCCTATTGAGGAGCGCAAGCTTCCCTCCGATGACGAGGTCGCCTCCACCGTCTCCGAGCGCGTCACCTCCCTCCTTGAGGCCAAGCTACGCGGCCGCGACAATCTGCAAAGCGAGCGCATGCGCAGATTCCGGCCGTTGGTAGATGAATGGATGCAATCCGACGAAGGCCAGACGCTGCTGGCCATGCTGGTCGACGACTTCTATCAGGACTCCCTGCACGCGCCGCCCGCCCTTCCGGAAGAGAAGCCGGCGCAGAAGCCCGCCTCGCAAGGCGGAAAGAGACGCCGACGAAACCGTCCCCGCCGTCCGCGAAATCGCCGCAACTGAAGATACTCTCTCAAGGGTTCCATAGTTGCCGCGTGACTACCCAGCCATAGTCAGTTCGCGACGCTGAACGAGGCTTTCTTACTCCTCTCCTCGAATTTGGGCGGTCGGCCGCAAGCGGCCTCCCTTGTGCGGGGGCTCCGCCCCCGCAACGCCCCCTCTCCTACAACCTCGCGCCGCACCGAGTGTGACCGCAATTCGACCTTGGCGACCCGCGGCGACCCGCGCCTCCCCCACAATTTGGTTGGTTCCGAATGTGTGCCGGCCCCTGCAAGGCAGGCGGGGCATCACCTAATCTGGTGCAACCTGCAACGCCACGTCAATCAAGAGCCCACCCTTGAAATCCTGACGTTGTCTTCCGCCTTTCCCACCGTAGGGGCACTCCTTGTGGGTGCCCACGCCCTTGTCCCAAAAGGCGCCGAAATCACCAAATTCCCCCGTAGGGGCACCCCTTGTGGGTGCCCTCGTGGGCATTTTCCTGAATTCTGTGTCTCTCGTGAACTGACAACATCGCCTGCCTGCCGTTACCAGGTCGGACAATCGCAAACGACTCTTGGCGCAAAACCATTATGATCCCAAGACTTTTCGCGGGGATCACACAACGGCAACGCCCCTGTCATGTTTGCCTTTACGCAATACAAATTACGCAACCCGCAAAGGGCGGATTCTCAAACTGAACTTTCTATGGTCAATTCTGGAGTCAAAGCCCACAGCCTGCCAGGGCCGCCTCAACCACCGATTATGGAAATCGGCCTGGAGCGGTGTGCCATCATGTCAGCCCCGCAATCCCGGCGATCTTCCACTATCCCTCCGGCACATTCTGACGCAACTCGGTCAGCCATGCCGCTGCCGAAGAATCGCTGGGGGCGCGCCAGTCGCCGCGCGGGCTAAGTGACCCACCGCTTCCCACTTTGGGGCCGTTGGGGACAGCCGTCCGTTTGAACTGGCTGATTTGGAAGAAACGAAAGAGGAAAAGTTCCAACCACTTCCTGATCTCTGCCAGGTCGTACTCATTCCGTTTGTGGTCCGGTAGAAACTCCGGCCACAATCCCTGACTGCGGTCGCCCCAAGCATGCAGTGCCATGAACGCCACCTTACTCGGCCGGAAGCCAAAACGGGAGATGTAGTAGAGAAAGAAGTCCTGCAGCTCATAGGGGCCGATTTTGGCTTCCGTGGATTGGGCCGGCCCGTCAGCAGTTCCGTCTCCCGGTACCAACTCCGGCGAAATCTCCGTGTCCAGGACCGACTGAAGTACACGGCTGGCCGCTTCGTCGAACTGCGACGTGGCAATCACCCAGCGTATCAGGTGCTGGATGAGCGTCTTGGGCACAGAGGCGTTGACATTGTAGTGGCTCATCTGGTCGCCCACACCGTACGTGGCCCAACCTAGAGCCAGTTCGCTCAAATCGCCCGTCCCCAGGACGAGTGCATCATTGTAGTTTGCCAGCCGAAAGAGATGGCTCGTGCGTTCTCCTGCCTGCACATTCTCAAAGGTAATGTCGTACTCCGGGTCCTCCTCCGCAAAAGGATGGCCGATGTCGCGGAACATCTGCATCGCAGAAGGCCGGATGTCCAGTTCATGCCCGCTGACGCCGAATGCCTCCATGAGACGGTGGGCGTTGGACCGCGTGCCCGAGCTTGTCGCAAAGCCGGGCATCGTGTACGCCAGGATATTCCCGCGCGGCAGCTTGAGACGGTCCATCGTGCGCGCCGCAACAATCAGTGCCTGGGTTGAATCCAAGCCTCCGGAGATGCCGACCACAATCTTCTCAATGCCGGTGGCCCTGAGACGTTGCATCAGACCATGCACCTGGATGTTGTACGCCTCGTAGGCCTGCTCGTCGCGGCGCACGGCATTACTGGGAACGAACGGAAAGCGCTCAATCCCGCGCCGGAGACGGTCGAGACATTGCGGTCCGGCCTCCGCGCTCGACTGCGGAACCTGAAACTCGTATTCCACCGTCCGTACCGCCTCCAGCCGATCGCGGTGAAGCGCAGCCGCGTCACTGAAGCTGGTCTGCCTCATGCGGCTCTGTGCTAGCCTGTCCGTGTCAATGTCGGCAACGATTATCTGCTCGTGATCGGCGAACCTCTCCGATTCGGCCAGCAGTTCACCGTCTTCATAGATCAGTGCGTGCCCATCCCAGGCCAGATCGGTAGTCGATTCCCCCGGACCGGCCGCAGAATAGAGGTACGCGGCAATGCACTTGCCCGACTGACTGGCGCACAGGTCCTTCCGGTAGAGAGACTTACCAATTGTAATGTTGGAGGCGGAAAGGTTGGCCAGTACTGTCGCCCCCGCCAGTGCCGCATAGGAGCTGGGCGGAACCGGTGTCCAGACGTCTTCACAGATCTCCACGTGCAAGGTGAACTCGCCCTCCGTGCCTCTGAATGCCGCGTCTCTGAAAATAGGTCGGCTATCGTCCCCACTTTTCGCGGCGGCCTGTCCTCCTCTGAAAAGAAGATCGTTGCCAAAGGGCACCGTGTCGCCCAGAAACCGCACCTCCCGTCCGACGGCATGACGGGCCGCGCTGAACTGGCGCGTCTCATAAAACTCGCGGTAGCTGGGCAGATAGGTCTTGGGAACTATCCCTAGCACACGGCCGCGATAAATAACGACTGCACAGTTGAACAGCCTGTTCTCGAAGCGCAGCGGTGCGCCGACCAGCAGGACTGGCGTCAGTTGCCTGCTTTCCTCAGCAATCTGGCAAATACCCTTCAGGACACCGTCCAGGAGAGCCTCTTGCTGAAGCAAGTCGTCGATCGCATAGGAGGAAATCCCCAATTCCGGAAAAAGGGCGACCGCGGCGCCCGCTTCCGATGCCCGGGCCGCCAGTGCCGATGTGTGAGTTGTGTTAAACTCAGGGTCGGCAACCCTGACGTGGGGCACACACACTGCCACGCGTACAAAGCCATGGCGGTAGGCTGAGTAGAAATTATCGGTCATCTTGCACCAAGCCGTTCTCAGGAACCACAGGTGAAGAATCGAAGGGCTGTTTCAAGCGTATTATCCGGGATACTGACAGCCGTTGCAAGGCCCAATTGACATGCCTGTTCATGATTTGCGATAATTGCTCAAAGTACAACTGGACGGATCGCGCCGCGCGTTGCGGCCAGGCTAGGTGGTCAGACAAGTGGATCCGAAGCACAACTGCTTCCTCCGTTGACCGATCGGAACAAATGTTGGCAGCCCTCGCGTTGCACTGACCTGCAACTACCTCCGGAAAGCCGCGAGTTTCAGGCTTCACTAGGATCTCAGACGCAAAAATGACTTGGAAAGTTGCTGGCATAAACTTTGACCATTCCCATATGGGCGATCTCCTGCGCCTGTGCCATGAACACCCTGACGTGGAAATCGTCGGGATCTGCCATACCGACAGGGATCGAATGGCGTCCGCCATCGAGAACTTTGCCATCCTGGAGGAGCAAGTCTTTACCGACTTTCGCGAGTGTCTGCAGAGGACGCAGCCGGATATCGCAATACTGTGCCCCTCAACCGCCAGCCATGCCAAATGGGTGCTCAATGTAGCCCCCTACGAAGTGCATGTGCTGCTCGAGAAGCCGTTCGCCGCCGACCTGGACGCCGCCGACCGTATGATTGCTGCGATGTCAAAGACACAAAAGCAATTCATCATCAACTGGCCGTTGCGCTGGTACCCCTGTCACGTCACGGCCAAGCGGCTGCTGACAGAGGGAACAATCGGCGATCTGGTGGAAGTACACTACTATGACGGCAATCGCGGCCCGCTCTTCCACGTTGCCGACAAGGAGGAGACAGACGAAGAGTACAGGCAGCGAAAGAACGAGAGCTGGTTCTATCAGAAGGCCCAGGGTGGCGGATCACTCCTGGACTATCTGGGCTACGGAGTCACCTTGGGTACATGGTTCTTGGACGGCCGTGCCCCCCTCGAGGTGACGACCGTCGTCGACGAGCCGCCCGGCCTCGAAGTTGACGAGCACAGCATCACAATCTGCAGGTATGAGTTTGGCCTATCCAAGTTTGAAACGCGCTGGGGAACCTTCACAGACCCGTGGACCCTGCAGCCACAGCCCAAATGCGGCTTCGTGCTCAAAGGTACCGATGGCACGATCAGCAGTTACGACTATGAAGAAAGCGTGCGCGTCCAGACGCATGCCTTTCCCCAAGGATATGACCATCCAGTTGACAAACTGGCGCCCCCCAACCAGAACGTGATCCAGTATTTCGTCCACTGCCTGGAGACAGGGCAAGAACCTGAAGGTCCACTGTCGCCCGTAATCTGTCGAATCGGCCAGCAGATCGTAGATTCGGCAATCCTCAGTGCCGTTGAGAGACGTACAGTCCCCCTACTGGCCTAACCAAGACTGCCAATAGCAGAGGCGCCGGACTTCGCGACCGGCGCCCTCAAGTGCACTTGCCTGCACAATGCTGAAGTACTCAATGCATCGCAAACTATCTGTGGGCGGTGACGGACTCGAACCGCCGGCCTATTCCTTGTAAGGGAATCGCTCTAACCAGCTGAGCTAACCGCCCAATTGAGCACGTAGTATACATTACCATTTGGAGGACTGTGAAATGTACAACCTGGCGGGAAAGGTTGTGTTCGTCACCGGCGCCGGCGGCGAACACGGAATCGGTCGAGGGATCGCGCAACGGTTGGCAGAGGATGGCGCCGATGTTGTCGTAACCGATTACGTCGAAAAACCGTATCCTGACGCCGACTGGGAAGGCCTGCCGGCGCTCAAGGCGGAAATAGAGGGGCTCGGGCGCCGTTCTCTGGCCCTGACCTGCGATGTGACCGACTCGGCCTCAGTCGGGGCGGCCATGCAGCAGGCGGTTGAGGCGCTCGGCAAAATCGACATCCTTGTCAATAACGCGGCCGCTCGCGGCGGCAGAGATCGTGTCCCGGTCGTCGAGCTGGAAGAGGACGAGTGGGACCGGGTCATGTCCGTCAACCTCAAGGGCACTTTCGTCTGCAGCCGGGCTGCCGCACGTCACATGGTCGCCCGCGGCGGCGGCGGACGTATTATCAGCGTCTCCTCGGTCCTCGGTCTGCGCGGCATCGCTCGTTTCGCTGCCTACTGCTCATCCAAGTTCGGCATCGTCGGCCTGACCCAGTCCCTCGCCCAGGAACTGGCCGAGTACGGAATCACCGTAAACGCCATCTGCCCCAGCCTGACGCCCACCGAGCGCGTCGGCCACATGACTAATCTGTTCTCCAACCCTCAACTGCAAGTTAAGGAAGCAACCGACGCCCTTCTATCCGGTGCCGCGGGAAGCACGCCGATCGGTCGCCTTGCCCAAACCGACGACCTTGCTCACGCCGTTTCCTTTCTTGCCTCGGATGGTGCCGCCTTCCTCACCGGTCTCTCGATTCCTGTGACGGGTGGCTCATTCATGAGGTAGCGTACAGGTCCGCATAGGCCAGGCTGCTTGCTTCTTCAGCAAAGACCAGCCTTTCGAACCAGGCAAATCGGGCCCGAAAACCAGGAAGGCGGCAAAGCGCACGAGGACGCAGTGGCGGGTGCATCCAAGAATGGGTGTGAACAGTCGCATACCTCTAGAGGCAACCAAGCCGCGGTCAGTTCCCATTCCAGGTTCCGCCAGAAAAAGCCCCGCCACTGACTACTAACTACTGGCTACTAACTACTGCAGTTCTGGGCGGTCGGGCCTATTCGGCCCTTCCTTGTGCGGGGGGTCCGCCCCAGCAACGCCCCCTCTCCTACAACATGCCTTGCCGACCTGGTGTCGATATTCGAACAGGTGCCCAGTCCAACGAGTCTAGCCTCACCACGTCCCGCCAGTCCCATCAGATCCCCGTAGGTGCCGGCCTTGTGCCTGCCCTCGCGCGCCCAACTGACGGACTCCACCGCAAGGCCATGCCGGGCCTGCACTGCGTCTCGCCAAAACACGTTAACTGATTTCAGCCACCGCAGCCATGGATTCCCGCCAGACTATCCCCACCCCAAATCTGGGATGCACCCCAGGGGTCCAAGGTCAGGACGTGCGCAACAGTAACGGCTGCACTCCGCCGCGAATGACCGGCGGGCTGCCATCGCCCGTACACAGTCTTCAGATTACTCTTGAAGGGGATTCCAATGTCACGGCATGCCGGACCGGAGATTTCACTCTAGAATTCTCTGATCACTCAGGTCCTTGCCGCCAATCGTCTGCGTGACTGTTGCACCGCGATAGTCCAGGATCTCCAGGTCGGCTAGACAGTTAACGATGTTGTACTGGGTCGGCATGTCCTCCCACCTGGCCCGATGCCACGCAACCGTCCCCTGGCCTCGCCACATCCCCAGCACGCGTCGATTGGGCGTATGTGCAGGGGTGAGCACGGCGTATTCGGCGTCCGCCGTACCCCATTCTCCAGTCCGCGGAACGTATTTGTAGTGAAGCGTTCCGTCGCCCCCCGCCCTTTCAGAAAGGGCCGCGATTTCCTGCTCCGACAATTCTGTCATGTCGTGCAGACGCAAGTCCAGGAAGCGAAAGCCGAGCCAGCTGCCAACACAGTGGTTCGTATCGTTGTATACGACCGGCTCAGGTAGTTCGCAGTAGATCTTGGAAAAGCCCAGTTCCTCGCGGCCTGTCAGGATGGGATCCGTCAGGTTCTCCCACAGCACAAGGAGCAGACTGCCGCTTACGTTGTCCTTCCGGCCGCAATAGGAGACCGGTAACGAAGCCCCCAGCGTGTTATAGCCCCGCCCCGCCAGCCAGTCGATCTCCTTCATGTACGTTGCGCTGATCGTAACCACCGCTTCCCCGTTCAAAGCGAAGCCGGGGGGCAGAAGCGCTTCTGCCGCCTCTGAGTGCGTCAGATAGCTGACAGAGTAGGAAATGCTCTTGGGGCTGTCTATACAGTCGAATCCGCGCCCGTCCGGCCCGCGCCGCGGACCTGTCCTGGGACCAAAGTGGGTCGGCATTCTGTACATCGCATCGGGCTGAAAGGAGTAGGGCATCTCTTGTGCTCCTGTTGACTCTGTTAGTGACTTTCCTGGAACCGGAATCTGCGCAAACTTCAGAGAGCCGCCCGCGTCGCTTGTGAACGCTCCGCTCTGAATCCGAACTCAAGCACCTTCTAGCTCCCCGTCTTCCTCTTCGGACACCGAGTCGGCCTTGACCATTACGGTCCGCCCCTGGCCTCCCCCCGCCTCTGCCCTGACCAGGCCCTTCGACTCCAGCAAACTGACAAGCCGCGCCGCCCGAGGATAGCCGATCTTCAGCTCCTTCTGCACGAAACTCGCGCTGATCGACTTCTCCCCCCGAATGGCGTCTACCGCTTCTGCCAGAAGCTCCTCTTCATCATCCAGCCGGTCCAGAAGACCGATCCAGGGAGCAACCTTTACTGCTGGACCACTGGGATTCTCAAGATGGTCGCGCTCCCGCCACCAGTCGACCACGCGCCTGATTTCCGAGTCGGTAACGTAACTGCCCTGCACACGTTGGATTTTTGCCTTGTCCGGCCGCATGAACAACATGTCTCCCTGGCCGAGCAGTTTCTCGGCTCCGGGCGAGTCCATGATGACGCGGCTGTCGACCTGGCTGGTGACGGCGAATGCGATGCGCGACGGAAAATTGGCCTTGATCAGACCCGTCACCACGTCGGTGCTGGGACGCTGCGTCGCCAGCACAAGATGAATTCCGGTGGCTCGCGCCATCTGTGCAAGACGAACCAGCTGCTTTTCGATCTCCTCTGGCGCCGTCATCATCAGGTCAGCCAGTTCGTCGACGACGAGGACTATGTGGTGTAGCGGTTCCAGCTTCTTCCGCCGGCGGGCGAGACGATTGTAGGCCTCAATGTCCCGCACTCGGTTTTCCTTGAACAGTACGTAGCGATCATCCATCTGCAGGAGTAGCCAGGTCAACGCGCCGTGAACGTCCTCCAGGTCGGTGATCACCTTTCCGATCATGTGGGGAATGTGGTTGTAGCCGGGTAGCTCCACCAGCTTGGGGTCGACCATGATGAAGCGCAGTGTCTCAGGTCCGTGGTACTTCAACAGGCTGACTATAACCCCGTTAATGCAAGCCGATTTCCCCGAACCCGTTGCACCGGCGATCAGCAGATGAGGGGCCCGCGCCAGGTCTGTGACTACGGGCCTCCCCGAAGTGTCCCTGCCGAGAGCCAGAGGCAGCCTTCCCCCTTGGCTTGCCATCTGCTTGCTCTCAAGGATGCCCTTCAGGCCCACCATCGATTTTTCAGGATTTGGTACTTCAATACCGACATAGGGCTGGCCTGGCACGGGCGCCTCAATACGGATAGCCGGTGCCGCGAGCGCCAGCGCCAAATCGTCAGCCACCGCCGCGATCCGGCTCACCCTTACTTTGCGTTTCTGACCGCCCCGCTCCACGTAAAGGGGCTGTACGCCGAACTGGGTGACGGTCGGCCCGGTCTCTATATTGACGATTTCCACCGGAATTTCGAAGTCCGACAACGTCTCCTGGATGATCTCGGCCATACCCTCGATGTCCCACTTTAGCTGGCCGGCATCGTCTTCCAGCAGCTCCGCGGTTGGCAGCTCTCCTTCCTTTCGCAACGGCTTCAGGGGTCGCCCGCCTGCTCCCCGCGGTCGTTGTCTGCGCCTGGTGTCTCCCGCTTCCGGGACAGGCACTTCCGCCTGAATGGGCCGGACCGGTTCAGATTCAGCGGTCAACTCCGCCTGGTGTAATTCAGGAAACGCCTCCTCAAAAGAGGCCCCGGCCTCCGCCGACCCGGCGATCTCTTGTTCAGAAGGAGGGTCCGCCAGATCCGCGCCATCCTCGTGAGAAGATTCATCCGCTTCCGGATTAGGCGTCTCTGGTGCATCGGCCAGTGGCTCGGCCAGCTCCCGGCGCAATTGGCCAATGAATCCGAAAAGGTAAATCAGAGGCGTATGCCGAAACAACAGATAAACACTTACGAGCGCAAGCAGTACTGCGGCAAATGCTGCCGGCACCTGCCCGAGTAGACTGATCAGCGCATTACCTGCCACCCAACCCATCAGGCCGGCGCCCTGGCCGGAGACAGGCAGAGACCAATCGGGCAAGCGGTTACCGCTTATGTGTTCCAATGAGGCCAGAGAAAGCAGCAGGAGTTCCGCCCCGACAAGCCCCTCCGGATGCCAGTAACCGGCCCTCCTTCCCAGCATCATCACGGCTCCCGTGACGAGCAGGCTCAGCACAAGCGGCCAGGCCATTCTGCCTGCCAGCCAGAGCGTCCACGAATCCTGCCCGGAAGCGGAAAGAGTGACACCAAGGACTGCGCCAAATAGAAATACTGCGAACCCCAATACCCTACCGGAGTGCTTGGCAAACAGACTGTTGGTACTCGCCATTACTTCGGCCGCAGGGCCTGTCTTCCTGTACTTTCGCCGCCTTCGCCGCCTGGCAGCCATACCACATTACCTCGCAAGAACCATCACAACTACAACACCTTACCCCACCCGGTCTCCATCAATCTCAGCTCAGTTCCTCGACAATATCCGGACTATCTTCTTCCTGTAATCTGAGTAGCGCATCCCAGTCGCCCTGCTCCATCTCTGTCAACACCTGGGCAACCTGGCCGATCGCGACCCGTTGCTTCCTGTACAGGTCGCTCTCGCTGATGGCCAGACGGCCGGCGATATCACGAATCCTGCGCCCCTGAATGAATCGCATTTCCAGGATATTGTAGAGGAGCCATTCAGGCGTGCTAAGGTCCTGCTTACCCCCCGGACGCAGGTTCTGGATGGCGCGCCCCAGCACCAGACGCAACGCCTTGCCGGGGTTGCCGTCCGCCTCTTCGACGACCCGGTCCACCACCCGCAGCTGCATCAACGGGCTGCGAGTCAGCTTCGGCCCGCCCCAATAGTGACTGAGTGCATCCTTCACCCAGCTCTCAAATTCAGGATTGTGAATCGGGCTCGGCTCCAGCAGTTCGGCCGGGGGAACCTCCGTGTTCTCTGATACATACGGCACAATCCCCCGAATCTGCTGGATGCGGTCGATCCCGGGAATGATGCGCCGTAGGACCACCATGACCTGCATCTGCATCTTGCGATCCAGCAGTGCCTTGGCAACACTGTCGATTTGCTGCGCCAACAGCGCCCGCTCCTCCGCACTGAAATGAGGAGAACTGCTGCGGGCGCGTACTCCCAACATCCCTAGCACGATCTCTCCCTTACGCTCCCCCGCAGGTTCCAGAACAGGCCAGAGCCAGTATCCACCGAATTCGGCCGGCTCCGGCGCAATTTGCCGCGCCGACCTACGGCCGTTTTCCGAGGGCGCCGCCCTGCCATCCACAACCTGTGCCTTTCGCGCCGCGCTTGACGTCCCATTCTTGCGGGCATGGCTTAACGCCTCGCTCATGGCATCGCTCCAATCCTTGTCGTCAAGGATCTCTTGCCGCGTTCCCTCTGGCCCAACCATCGCTTCCAGGATCAGGTCGGTTCCGATCGCCGCAGCCACGAAGCCGGAAGGGACGCGCAGCAGCTCACACAATACCGTGAGGTGGTTCTCGAGAAATTGGCGTAGATCGGTCGTCGTCAATAGGCGTCTGTCCAGTTCCCGCAACCAGGCGATCTCTTGCCTGTCCTCACCGTAGACCAGCCGGTCGGTCAGCTCTCTGGAGACGCTCAGAATCACCTGAGCGGCCACAATCACACCGGTGATTACGCTGAACAGCACGATATTGCGGGGCAGGCCAAGTATACGTTCGACGGTCGGGATCGTTTGCACGGCCAAAATGACAATGATCGCCACAACCGGCCCGCGGGCGAAGTAGCGGATCAATCGATAGCGGACGACTCTATCCGGCGTGTATACCCCGAAAAAAGCCACGGTGTAGCTCAGACCGATCAACATGGCGCCGATAGCAGCGTTGCCGACAATGGCAAGGCTCAATATCAGCTCCGGTGATAGCAGCCCGACCGAGGATTTGCCTAACGCGATCAGATAGGGAAAGGTGCCAATTCCCGGCGCTGCCGAAGCCAGCAAGAGATAAGTCATCCGCTTGCGGCTCTCGGCGGTCAGGCAGCGCTGCCGCGCCTTCCAGATGTTCAAGTGGGAAAGAATGACGACGCCGGCGAAGAATGCGGCAAATGGCCAGAACAGGACGCCAGGATAGAGGTAGCTGAGGAGCGGGTCAAACTCAACGATGCCCACCAGCCATGTCGTGAAGAATGCAAGAAGAGCGCTGACTACCGAAAGAACGCCTATCGCGATATTGATCAATCTGCGGCGATCGGTGTGGTAGTTCGTCGTACGCAGTACAGCGTAGGAAAAAGCAAAGTAGGCGCCGGGCAGGAGAGCGATGCCCAACCATTCAAAACGCAGCCATTTGGACGCCGAGTCGGCGCTGACCACCTGTGTCAAGGCAACTTCAGAAGCATAGGTCACCATGACAAGGCCGAGGAGAAAAGCGAATCGACGCGCCACCGGATGGCGGAAATTATAGGTTAAAGTGTATGCCAGGAGCGAAAAGGCAAGAATCACAACCACCGACGAGACGAGTGTATTCAGGAAGCCCAATGCGTCGGCAAGCGTCAACGTTAATTCGTTCATTATTTGCTGTCTTTAGAACTGTACGAGAGTCCCACGCAAAATGGGAATTGGGTCGGCCGCAAGGGCTGCCATGCGCACGCGGCAGGAGACACTTTGCTAAGACGCCCAGTTGACCTGTTCGCCCACAACGACCCACATATCGTTTCTTTTCTCCAGTTGGATGCTGAAGTTCCCCCCAACGGTTGGCGTCCTCTGTATCAGAAGATGGACACTGGCTCGATCGACAGTTTCGAACCGCACCGAATCCATCTGAATTATCGGACCTTGGATCGGCATGGTTTCCTCCTGGTTCTCTAACCAGACCGTCGGCCCGTCAAAACCCAGTTCCCCAAGCTGCTCAGCGGGATGGCGTACAAGCCGCAGCTGGGCCGCCATGCCGTCGGCGCCGGGTTCGAGTCGCCGGCGCTGGCCCAGCTTGTGTATCAGCGCAGTTCGGCGGATTCGCATGCTGTCCGGCTCCTGCGTATCTGTGCTCTGGTAGTAGTGGGCCAGGGCGTAAATCGGGCCGAACGCGTGTTGGGAGGAGAGCAGACTCAGTAACTCCTCACGCACACGGTTCCACATCGATCGCCACTGCGGGGAGGTAATCTGGTCGCCGTGTTCCAGGAGCAGCAGAGTCGTATCTGAACCCAGCCGGTTGACAATTGATGCTGGCGTTAGGTACGTCGGGTCCTGCTTTAAACGCGCCAGGAGGATCTCCGGAGTGGCCTCGGCCTCCTGAAATGTGTGAAATCGGTACCGTGTGTTTAATGTAAAAAAGACGCCCAGTACTATTGCTCCTGTCAGGAGCAGTACTAGCGTCCATGACAACGGGTCCATCGATTCAAAGATCTGCTGGTACGTCGGCAGAGAATCAAGACCAAACCTGCGCAACAGCTCTTCAAACCGGTTTGTGTTTTCCGACATGCAGAATCAACCCGAACAGACAAATGGCAGAGCGGCTCCAACCTTGAGACCTGTGAACACCGCATGGGGCCGCCCGTCGGCGACTTCGCCTGCGTCATTTGCGAAACTGCTCTGCACTCCGCACGTTTTTCGACATCAGACCATAGTCTCTTCTGTCCCGACCAATTGTATCATATCCTGACTTGCAAACGATGCCCTTACTCTTTGGGTTCCAGCCACGTCAAGAGTCCAAAGAGGCCGCACCTGCCCTTTTCCGCTCGGTGGCTGAAAAACTCATCCGTCCTGCGCGCAGTGTCGATTCCGGACAGTTCGATCTGCCCTTCCGGGACACCAGCAGCAGTCAGTTGGTCTATATTGGCCTGCCAGAGGTCGAAGCAAGGATTCTCAGGATCGCCGTTGCGCTTGCTAAGGTACTTTTCGCCGTCAGGCAATGCTGAAACTGCCCTCCCAATGACTTCCTCGCCGACTTCGTAGCTCTCCGGCCCGATACTGGGACCGATCCCAACATGCACATCGGCCGCGTCTGTGCCAAAGGCCGCCTTCATCGCCCTGAGAGCGGAGCTGGCCATCCCCTCGACAGTGCCGCGCCATCCCGCATGGCAGGCGCCTAACGCATGGTGAGCCCGATCATAAATTACAAGTGGGACGCAGTCGGCGAATACAAGAAATAGCGGCAGATTAATCGCATCCGTAATGAGGGCGTCGCACCTGGCTTGTCGGGTGCCGGCGTCCGCCCAGCTTACCTTGGCAACATTGGTACTGTGAACCTGGTGCGTGCGTACCGGCTCGGAGGGGTCTCTACCGATCGCGCTGCAGAAGCGGGCGAAGTTTTCCAGGACCCGCTCCCGCTCATCGCCTCTGCTGTAGCTGAAATTCAGACTGTGCCAGGGCTCTGGTGAAACGCCCCCGTGACGGGTGCTGACATGGGCCTGGATACGAAGAGAAGCAAGACTCTCGAAGACATAGGACACTACACCATTGTTGTAGCAGATTCGGCGCATCTTCTTAAGAATTTCTGTAATTGCTAAGTGCTTGCCAAAGGGCGCTCATAGCATAGCATGGCGAGAGATGTTTCTCTCTCTTCACTCCTCTAGACTCTCTCATCGTTTTTTTGGGCGGTCGGCCGCAAGCGGCCTCCCTTGTGCGGGGGCTCCGCCCCCGCAACGCCCCCGGTCCTGTCCGCGCCGTAGCGAGTGTGTGGGCAATTTGAAGTTGTCGTCTCGCGGCGGCCGGGCGTCACCCCCCCACCGCGCGCCACGGCAGGTCCCCAGTTTGTGCCAGCGCAGGCAAGGCTGCTCCCATATTTGCCCAACGTTTACTGCTTTGACCATCGAGAGTCAGCTACAGAAATTCTGACGCCACATTCCGCCCAGACAGGCCGATATCATTCCAGGGGAATCGGTTCAATCGTGACACTTCCCAAGCTGGCTTCGTGCTCTTGGGCTTTGAGCTTCGTCCAGGGCAGCCAGTCCTGGGCCCTCCACGCCCCGCCCTTCGTCGTCTTGATCGGGCGGTTTTCGCTGGCGCCGTAACGAAATGCCCAGTCGTCGTCACACGCCTGGCACGTGAGGCAGCCAGCAGTATCGGGCGGGCACGAAAGACCTGTGCGCTCCTGCGTTGCCAAACGCAACTCGTAATTGAAGTAGCTCTCACTGACCCCGCTCTGCACGATATCCCATGGAAGAGGGCTGCCCGTTTCCCACTGGCCCAGGTAATGCTCCTTTTCCAACCCAAGCTTCTCCATGGTTCGGAAGAAAAGGCGTGTGTTCAACTGCCCCGGCGGAATTGCCAGGAGTACGTCGGCCAGTGCGCGGTCTCCCCGGCTTAACACTGCTTGCACCTCAGCCCATTCAGGCGAGTCTGCGCGCACCTCGACGCCATGCCGCGCCAGCGCCTTGTTAATCGTGCGCTGACGCCGCTTAAGCTCGGCCGCAGGCATCATCGCTTCCCATTGAAAAGGTGTATGGGCCTTGGGAACAAAGGGCGTGGCGTTTATCGCCAGCCGCCGCCTGAAAATCTCACGCGCCTTCAGCGTGAACTCGATTAGCTCCTGTATGTCGTCGTCCGTCTCGGTTGGGTGCCCGGTCATGAAATAGAGTTTGAGCTGGGGAAAATCCAGTTCTGCAGCCAGACCCACGGCCCGCATCATCTGTTCTTCGGTCTGGGTCTTGTTGATCACCTTTCGCAGACGTTCGCTGCCTGCTTCAGGCGCTACCGTTAGAGTCTGCGTCGCCCCCTCTGCCATTGCCCGGATCAATGGAACGCTGATGGGATCCATCCGCATCGAGCTGGCGCTGATCGATGCCCCCATCCCCGCTAGTTCGGTTGCAAGTTCATCGATCTGCGTGTGGTCGCTGACCGCGGCACTGACCAGACCAATACGGTCGCGCCCCTTGGCTATTGCCGTTTCCGCCCAGCCTAGCAGCCTCTCCAGAGGCTGTTCGCGCGGCGGCCGGTAGACGTACCCCGCCAGGCAGAAACGGCACCCGCGTCCACAGCCGCGCGCGATCTCCATCAGGTGCATTCCGCTGAATTCCGTATCCGGGGTGTAGAGAACCGACTGCGTCTCGTACTCCGGCAACTCCCGCACCCACAGCCGCTCAACCGGCCGAAAGTCTGCGTGGTCGCGATTCGAAGGACGAAGATGAGGGACGTAGAATCCTGGCTGTCGATCGAGTCTCCGGAGGAGTGCCTCCCGGTCCTCGTGCAGCGCATCGCGGCACATCTCAATGAACTGGGGAACGGCCTCCTCGCCCTCGCCGATGAGAACGGCATCAAAGAAGGGCGCCATTGGCTCCGGGTTCATCGTGATTCCGGGCCCGCCGGCAATGATGAGGGGCCAGGGCGACCCGTCCCAGCGGCAGCTCTGAAGGCGCTCCTGAGCCAGAGGCGGGATCCCGGCCTGGCGCAGCAATTCGACTACGTTGAAGTAGTCCATCTCCCACGAGATGGTAAATGCCCAGATGTCGAATTCGGCTGCCGGGCGTCCGCTCTCTAGCGAGAGCAATGGATGACCGGACGCCGCCGCACCCTTCTGCCAGAAAATCCGCTCGCAGACCACATCCTGTTCCGCGTTCAGCCAACGATAGAGCAACTGAAATGCCAGACTGCTCATGCCGACATAATAGCTGTTGGGAAAAGTTAACGCGATGGGAAGTCGGCCTCCCCAGTCTTTGACGACCGCGCCTTCTTCCACCGGCTGGCGGCAGCCTTGCCTTGTAAAGTCGGTCCTTCTCTGTTGTCCCGTGCGTCTTCGATTCTTTACCATTCTGGAATTTGTCGTGTCCATCGATTCGCGAGGTCGGAACTAACATCAATCCTCCCCCGCCACATTGTGTGCGGCCGCACACGCTTCGGACTTAAATCGCTCTCCCAGGACGGCCCCCGGTCAGGCTGGCCCCATTCTAACATCTGGTGGTCAGCCTTGTGAAAGCAGGGCAAGAGCCTTTTTCCACTCTGACGGCGTGTTTACGTTGGTGAATGTATGCAGATCGGGGTCAAAAGCGCGCAGCTGGTCGGCCCCAATCGGGCGCACCCGTACTTCGTGCCAGAAGCTGTCCATGCGCCGCATCCCTGCATCCAGAGCCTTCTCAATCGCAGGCAGGCAACGGCGGCTGTACACCGCATGCAGCGGCTGTGACTGCCCGTCAAGAACCGGCACAACCGCATCGCAACTGCAATCTGAACTGTCAATCAGATGGCGGCAGCATGCCGCTGAAATGAACGGCATGTCACCGGCTACCGTTAACGCCCAACCCTCGATCCGCCGCAGACCCGTCGCAAGGCCGCCAAGCGGACCATCTCCAGGCGTGTCGTCTTGCAGGCAGTTGACGTCGGTGGCAGCGCCCATCCCGTCCCGCCCGTGTTTGGCCTCCTCCTTGGCCAGACCTTGAATGGCATCACAGATGCCCGGATCATTGGCAATGACGGTCACCCTCGATGTCAGAGGCAAGAGCCGTTCGGCTACATGCCGAACCAGGGGAATCCCTTCTGGAGGCACAGGCAGCAGGAGTTTGTCGGCCCCCATACGACGGCTGCTGCCACCGGCCATTATCAGCAATGTCGCTTTTGCCCTGTCTCCTGAAAAGGACGCAGCCACTCATTACCCCTTGTGTACCCATCTCCGCCAATAGAAAAAGCGAGTTGCATACACAACTCGCTTTGAAAAAACAGACTGTGTACCGGCAGGCAATTTAGACCGCCTGGGCCTCGAGATGCCTTACTACGTCACCGACCGTCTCGATCTCCTGGGCTTGTTCGTCGCTGATTTCGCCGCCAAACTCCTCTTCGAAAGACATTATCAACTCAACCAGGTCCAAACTGTCGGCATCCAAATCCTCTTTGAACTTGGCATTTTCAGTAACTTCATCAGGATCTACATCTAATTGATCCACTATAATATCGCGCACCTGCTCAAAAGTTGTTGACATTCTCGTTCCCCCTTTGGTCGATATACGTGTTCAGAAATTAATGCGAATGTCTTGCATTATAAATCATATAACACTAGAATCGAAAGAGAGTTACGATTTTCGCGGCGAATTTGGAAAGTGGCTGTCAGACCCGATTCCGAGACGGCAAAATCAGACCTTCAATTGTCCCGAATGCGGGGCCCAAGAGGCCCCATTGCCCTGGAAGCAGACAAGTGCTTCACACCTTGCAGAACCATCTACGCGCAGACCTGGGGGCAACTTGGTTGCCCTCTCTCATTCACGCAGCAGTCAGTGGGAGGGCTTGATTGTCAACAGCCGGTAGAAAAGACGACCACATACGCATAAACCTGCAAGAAGATGTCGGCTTTCGGCAGTTGACAACAGGTTTTGAGCGTTACCACTTCATACACCAGGCCCTGCCTGAGATCGATCTCGCAGCAATCGACCCCAGAGTCATCCTGTTTCGCAAGCAACTCTGTGCCCCGATCCTGGTCAGCTCAATGACCGGCGGCACACCGCAGGCAGGGCTTGTCAACAGGCGCCTAGCGGAAGCCGTGCAGGCGAAAGGTCTGGCTATGGGCGTCGGAAGCCAGCGCGCCGCGCTGGAGGAAAGCGCGGCCGAGGACTCATTTTCAGTGCGCAAGCATGCGCCTGACGCACTGGTCTTTGCCAACTTGGGCGCAGTTCAGCTCAACTATGGCTACACGGTCGAACACTGCCGGCGCGCCGTAGACATGATCGAGGCGGACGCCCTGATCCTGCATCTGAACCCCCTGCAAGAGGTCTTGCAACCTGAAGGCGATACCCTCTGGGGCGAACTGCTGTCAAGAATTGAAGAGGTCTGCAAGCAGATCGGGGTACCTGTCATTGCCAAGGAAGTCGGCTGGGGAATCAGCAGGCAGGCCGCACGAAGTCTCATCGGCGCCGGCATAAGCGCCATCGACGTGGCAGGCGCCGGGGGAACTTCCTGGAGCGAAGTCGAAAAGCACCGCGCACCCACCGAACGCCACCGCCGGCTGGCAGCAGCCTATCGTGAGTGGGGCATCCCCACCGTCACCAGCCTTTCCTATGTCCGCGCTGCCCGCGAAGAAGCTGGCCGGTCGGACCTGCCTGTCTTTGCTAGCGGAGGCATTCGCAGCGGTCAGGATGTCGCCAAGGCAGTGGCCCTTGGCGCCGATCTTGTTGGCCTGGCGGCACCTTTCCTCAAGCGAGCCGTAGAATCTGCCGCAGCAGTTGAAGAAGAGATCGACATCTTGGTTGAGGAGCTGCGCATCGCAATGTTCGCCAGCGGCTCCCGAGACATCCAGTCTCTGCGTCTGCCAGGCGTCCTGGTAAGCGCGACCGATCTGACCCCAGTGTTCACGCAATCCTTGTCGAGTACGCGTCAGGTTGCTCGATCCGAATTCGGGAATAAGGACGGGAAGGGCGAGAAGCTGTCCATTGAGATAGACGCAGGTTCAGCCGGCACGGACGCGACCACCCAACCAGACAGGACGGAGTCATCGGCCGAAACGGCATCGCACGAAGCCGGAGAACGCGACAAGCCTTCGTCGGCTTCTACACAGACGAACCATGAGACACTGGAAGACTTCGCCTCTCTGTGGCTGCCGCGCCTTGAGGAAGAGATGCAGTCCATTCTCGTCATCCGCCATCCGATGCAGGCGGACCACTACGCCATGATGCACTATCACATGGGTTGGGCCGATGAACTGCTCCGTCCCCACACCACTGCCGCAGGAAAGCGAGTCCGTCCTCTACTCTGTCTGCTGGCTTGTGATGCGGTAGGAGGCAGTCCTGCCGAGGCACTGCCAGCAGCCGCGGCGGTCGAAATTCTGCACAACTTTTCGCTTGTACATGACGATATCCAGGATGGCGACGAGACCCGCCGTCACCGGCCCACTCTTTGGGCGCTATGGGGCGTGCCCCAGGCCATAAATGTTGGCGACGCGATGTTCGCCCTCGCCTATTCCGCACTGTTGCGGTCGGCTGAAACCGGTTCTGCTGACGGAATATCTGAACTGTCAGGCGGCAACGGCCGCCCACTCGCGGCTGTCGGCCGCCTTACCGAGATCTGCATCAAATTGACAGAAGGCCAGCACCTTGACCTCAGCTTCGAGGAGCGAGAAGATGTAACCGTCGCCGAATATCTGAGCATGATCGGCGGCAAAACTGCCGCCCTGATCGCCGGCTCTACCGCGCTCGGGGCTCTGTTCGGCGGTGCCCGCAAAGCTGAGATTGAAAGCCTGTACCGGTTTGGCTATTCCATGGGACTGGCGTTTCAGATTCAGGATGATATTCTTGGAATTTGGGGCGATTCTGAAGTGACAGGCAAGCCGGCCGGCAACGACATCCTGCGACGAAAAAAAAGTCTTCCCCTCCTGTACGGATTGCAGCAATCAGAAAGAGGGAAAGGCCTCAGATTCCTGTGGCGCCGCGGTATAACGGAGGAAAACCTGTCGGAAGCGATCGCGCTGCTGGAAGAAACTGGCGCCAGGCAATGGGCTGCCGTTCAGGTACGCAAATACCACAACGATGGTATACAGGCCCTTACCCAGGCGCTCGGAGAACCATCCGGCCGTTCCCTGCTTCTGGAGCTGGCCGGCCAACTACTACAACGTCAGAGCTGAAACGACTCTACATCTGCCTTCCCCAACTCATTTTCCCCGACGGCCACCCGTCCCGCACTTGAGCGTTGCTCGACTTTTGCAAGGCAAGGTCAGAGTTGGGCCGAGCCCGGCCAATCCTCCAACTCACGTTTGACAGCCGCACAGAAGGCATCGGCGCTCGCCCCGTCCAGGACGCGGTGGTCGTAGCTCAAGGCCAGGTCCATCATCGGTCGAAAGGCCAGGTAGTCCTCCACACTGGCTTCGTACGGCTTAGCGCTGCTAACGACAACCGGCCGCTTCTCTATAGCTCCCGTCCCAAGAATGGCAACCTGTGGCTGCAGGATTACTGGCGTCTGAAAAAGACTCCCCGACGTGCCGTAGTTCGTTAGCGTAAAGGTGCCCCCCTGCGTATCTGCGGCCTTGAGTCTGTTCTCACGTGCACGTACCGCAAGGTCGGCTACTTGGCGCGCAATTCCGATCAAATTCATGTCGCCCGCATCGTGAATGACCGGAACGATCAGGCCGCCAACCCCGGTGGCGTCAGCGGGTAGGGCGACAGCCATGCCGATGTTGTAGGTATGCTTGAGAAGCAGCCCCTCTTCCGTCCACTCGGCGTTGGCTGCCGGTACCGCCCGCAACCCCTCCACGACGGCCGCCACGATATATGCCGTCAAAGTCAGCCGTACGCCTTGTTTGGCGAACACCGCCTTATTTGCCTGGTAGTGGCCGGTCACACTACCCATATCCACACTGTGAACGGTCGTGACGTGGGGCGCAGTAAACGCGCTCTGCACCATATTCCTTGCGATGATCTGGCGCATACGGCTGTGTGGTACCAGCGTTTCACCTTTGTCCTTCTGCTCGCCTGCCGCACTGTCCACCACTGCCGGTTTCAATTCAGTACCCTGCTCCCCTTTGGACGCGCCGGCCTTTGCCGGGGCATGGTCGAATGCCGCCGCGGTCAGATGAGTTAGCCCCATTTGCTCGCGAGCGAATTCGATCAGCTTCTGTCGGCTCAGAGTGCCGAGAGGCCGACCCGCTGCTGCCGCTCGCATGTCGATATCATAGTTCGCCGCCAGACGCCGTACCGCAAGGGGGACGACTGAATCGTCAAGAGATGTGGCCTCGCCTTGAGTTTCCGCCCCTTCTCCCGTCACAGCATCCGGCTCCGGGCTGCTTGCCCCTCTCGCCTCCTCCAGGTATGCCTCCACGTCACCCTTTGTCAGTTGCTCGCCGTCACGTCCGGGAACAGCAGAAAGGACGATTCCCGCCTCGGCCGCTACCCTTCGGGCTACGGGTGTGGCTCTGACTTCCCTCCTTTGGGCATATTGGTTTTCGACCAAATGCGAAACAGTAAGGTCGCCCGCCGTGCCCGCAGAGACCGGCTGGCCCGATTCGTCATCAGCGATAGCAGAGTCAGGCGACGCCGGTGCGATCTCCTCCGTCGCCTCTCCAATCACCGCAATGACCGCGTCCAATTCGACGATCTCTCCCTCACTGAAGCGAATTGAGAGCAGCGTCCCGCTCGCAGGCGCCGGCACTTCGGTATCCACCTTATCAGTTGCTATCTCAAGAAGTGGATCTCCCGCACTGACCTCTTGACCTTCCTTCACGAGCCAGCGGCTGATCGTTACGTCCTCGACTTCCTCCCCCATTTCGGGTAGGGTTACTTCCGTAGCCATTGATCTACCTTTCTAACGCCGCTCCATATCCAGTACAGTAGCGACGATCTCTTCCTTCCAGGGCAAGACCTCCGCCTCAAGCACGCGTGAGACGGGAATCGAAACCGGTGCCATACCCAGCCGGCGCGCTGGCGCCTTCAGCAGGTACGGGGCCTCCTCGTACGCCCGGGCTACTAGCTCTGCCCCCACGCCACAATTCGCATAGGACTCGTGAACCGCCAGCAGTCGCCCTGTCTTGGCTACCGATTCCCAGACCGTATCCGTGTCCAGCGGCTCGACAGTGCGCAAGTCCACAACCTCGCAACTGAAGCCGTGCTGATCCGCAAGTGTCTCCGCCGCCTCCAGGGCCTGGTGCAGGCAGTAGCTGAATGTCGCTATCGTCACGTCCGTTCCTACCCGCTTGACGTCCGCCTTGCCTAAGGGTATCAGGTACTCCTCGTCTGGCGGCGGTGCCTCGCCGCGAGTGAAGTAAAGCATTTTGTGCTCGAGGAAGGCAACGGGATTGTCGTCGCGGATAGCTGTCTTGAGAAGGCCCTTGGCATCGTAGGGCGTTGCCGGCGCGACAACCCTGATGCCGGGAAAGTGGGCGTAGAGGCTGTCAACTGACTGGCTGTGCTGGGAGCCGTAGTGTTTCCCTCCGCCTTGCTGGCCCCGTATCACCACAGGAACTTTCAGCAGACCGCCCGTCATGTAGCGGTATTTTGCAATCTGGTTGAAGATCTGGTCGGCGGCTACCAGCGTGAAATCCATATACATCAACTCGACGACAGGCCGCATACCCACTGTTGCCGCGCCCAATGCCATGCCCATGAAAGCCTGCTCGCTTATGGGCGTGTCGAGTACCCTCCTGTCGCCAAATTCGTCAAGCAGGTTGCGGGTTACCCGGAACAACCCGCCGTAGTGGCCGATGTCCTCGCCAATAAGGAAGACGTTCTCGTCACGCTGCATCTCTTCTCTCAGCGCTTCGTTTATCGCCTGAATGTAGGTGGTTCTTCGCATAGAAATGAGTCTCGCGTTCCGAAAGTACCTGCCGGTTCGACTGGTGCCTCCAACGATTCAGCCCTCAAGCGTTACTGGCAGCGGAGTCAACAAAGACATCCCGATACGTCTCGGCTGCGTCTGGCCATGGGCTCTTTTCAGCGAATGCCACGGCTTCGTCAATCATGTCATCGACTTCCCTGTCGATGCCGGCTATGGCGGTCTCGCCTACACCTCTTTTCAACAGCTTACTCCTCAAAACAACCAGCGGTTCGTATGCCTTCTGCTTTTCGACCTCTTCCGGCGGGCGGTAGGTCTCCAAATCCCCGGCCATGTGTCCGGCTAGGCGGTACGTGATGCCCTCGATGAAAGTGGGGCCCGAGCCGGACCTGGCCCGCTCTGCAGCCCGGCTCACTGCCGCGTGGACGATTTCCACGTCATTGCCGTCGATCTGCATCGTCGCCATGCCGTAGGCACGCGGAAACAGAAAGATATCTTCTATCGAAGAGGTACGCCAGATCGGCGTCATCTCCGAGTATCGGTTGTTCTCACAGTAGAAGATGAGCGGCAGCTTCCATTTGGCTGCAATGTTGAACGTCTCGTGCATCACCCCTTGGAACAGCGCGCCGTCACCGAAAAAAGTAATCGCCACTCTGTCCTCGCCGCGCAGTTGGCTCGCCAGCGCCAGGCCCGCGGCGTGGGGAACCTGCGCGGCGACGATGCCGTTCGCTCCCATCATGCCGCTTTCAGGCGATACAAAGTGCATCGAGCCACCCTTGCCCTTGGCAAAGCCGTCGCTGCGGCCCATAACTTCGGCAATGGCCCGCCCCGGATCCATGCCCCACGCCAGTCCATGATGGTGGCCGCGATAGGTGCACGTAACATAGTCTCCTTGCTGCAGCGCATAGGCGGCGCCAACGGCATTGGCCTCATGGCCGATCGCAGTGTGCATCGCGCCCCCGATCTGCCCCTCTTCGGCAGCAGCAAGAAGCGCCTCTTCCATTAGCCGGATCGCCAATGCCTTGCGATACATCTCAAGGAGCGACTCCGTCGGCAGGGCCGGCACCTCCAAGTCGGTGGCCGAGTCCGAAGGCAAGATGTCCGTCGTGATCGACGCAGGAGTTGCTAGTCCGCCTGATTCCTCCGCCGCTTCTGAATTCGACTGAATTGCAAGGTCTTCAGCAGTTCCCGATCTGGTGGCGTTGTCGGCCAGCTTCATTCCGCACTTTCCTTGTCTACTGCAAAATGGTCCAGGTTCCTCTCCGTCCATCGCGTGGACCTACCCGGAGTCACTCTGCCCAAAACAAACGGAGTGCGTTGCCGCACCCCGTTACGTAGCACTCTTCGTCTGGAAACGCGAATCTCGGCAAGGAGACCTTATCTCGATCTCCCTCTCCTCGCGCGTAATTCGATAAAACCAGCAAACATCTGTACAGTCATCAATTAGCGAATTCCAGCCATCTCCTGCAGCAGATGCCAGTTCGCAAGCCGGTCGGCCTGTGCTGCCATCAGTACCTCAGACGGGTTGCCTTCCTTGTCAAACTGCTTGGAGAAACGGCCTTCCGATCGGGCGAATGTGATGAAATCTATCGTTTCACCCGTCTTCTTGATCGTATACCAATCTTCCTTGACCGCCGGGTTCCCCTGAAGGCTCAGGCGCTCCCGAATCGTGTCGCCCTTGCGAGGATCATAGACAAACATCGGGAAGGCACGGCTGTCTACCGCCAGCTTGGCCTGGTGCCGCGCCATGTTGTCGGCCACGCCATGCTCAGGCTGGCAGGTCGTAAATACGTTTACGATTGCCGGCCCCTCGAACTCGGCAGCTTCCAGAATCGACTTGTAGAAATGATTGGGGACCGACTGTACCGTCTGCGACACGTAAGTGTGGGGGTGCATCATGGCAATGCGGCCCAGTTCCTTGCGCATCTCCTGCTTGCCGGCAAGAACCTTTCCGTGCGAATACATCTTGGAGTCCTGCCCCGTGAACGAAGCGGTACTGGTCTGTCCGCCTGTATTGGAATACACCTGCGTGTCCAGAACAAGCACCTTGATGTTCATTCCGCTGGCAAGCATCCGGCTCAGGGCTTGAAAACCGATATCCAGCATCGCGCCGTCGCCGCCCATGACCCACAGCTGCTTGTCCTGCCAGCCCAACTGGTCCCAGCGCATCCGCAGGCCCATGGCGAATGTGGGGCCGTCTTCAAAAAGCGAGTTGCTCCACGGAACAATGTATGGATTGTAAGGATAGGTGCTGCCGTAAACCGTATTGCAACCCGTGCTTGCGGCGATGCCGATATTCTCGGATCCGTACTTGTAGCCCAGCGCTGCCAGCCACATGCGGATCGCCGTCGCTTCGCCGCAACCCGCGCAGGAACCTGCCCCGCCAACGTACAACATGCTCTGCTCGGCCAGCATCATGTCGACGGCAACGCGCTCGTTGATGAACTCCTGCGGCGTCGGCGGCAGCTTGCGGAAAAAGTCGATGCTCTTCTGGTAAATGGGAACAGTCGTGTCTTCCTTTTCGATCATCTTCAACGCATGGTAGCCGAGGTCATCGCAGGCCTCGACACACTCAGCGCAGCCTTTGCACTTCGTGGGGTCGATGAAGATGCCGAACTTTCCGGGTGTCTTTTTTCTCTTGGCCGGAACTTTGTAGAACTTATTCGTCTCGGCAAACTGCTTCGACATGAAACCGCGCTCGGCGTCATCCTCTATGTCGTCCAAGGCCGCAGTCAGCTCATCATCCGTCACGACTTTGCCCAGAATAGCCGTATCCGGGCACTGCGTGACGCAACTCATGCAGCCCGTGCAGTTTTCCTGGATGTACTCAGGAATCTCTGGCGCAATGTAACTGAAATCGCGATACGCGCCGGTTCCGGCTGGAATGACGGATCGCGCCACGCCAATATCGGCCTCTAGCGACTCAGGTCCCGGCCCCTCGTTGTACTCCTGAACGACCCTCTCGAAAAAGTCGTGGGCATCGATGATCGACGCCTCATAGCCGCTGTCGTAGCCATTGGTGCCCTCGACCGTCGATCCGGCCAGTACGTCAGTTCCATCAAGTTCGTCGTGGCCGTTCGCCGTCCGCGTCAGATTTCGAATGTCGAACGTATTTACCGTAACACCCATAGGAGTTACCGCCTTTCAAGTAGGTTGAGCACCGTTACCTCTGATGCCGTCGAATGACTAAGCAAACAGTGTAATCTCTGCACCCGGCACGAGCACGGGCGAGGTAATGTCTTGCGCGATGATCTCTGACGGAATCTCGAAGGCCTCTTCGTAGCCGCGCCTTACGCAGCGCATATTGGCCTGGACGACCGCCTCGCCCCGCTTGCCAAAATACTTGCGCAGCGCCTGCTCGGAGCGTTCCATGACATCTGCATCATCGAGATCTGCGTCACCTGCAAATGGCGTCACCCGCAGGAAAATCCCCAAAAGAACAATGCCCTGCATACGTACTTCCAGGTCGGCAACCGGGGCCTCTTCACGGGCGATCTTTGCACCGTCCGCGGCCACGACCCGCAACCGCTTCTCTCGAATCAGGTCCTTTGCCTTGGGCGGTACATTTGCCCAAACGTCTTCGGGCGTTGACTTGTTGGTCTGCACAAAGAGCGTACCGCCGGTCTGTATTCCGGCAAGAGGATTGCTGGTGAAGAACGCGTTAATGTCGTTCATGGGAACGAAATCAACGTTGTTAAGTTCACAATGAGTCAAAATCGGTTCGTCCGCCACTGTCAGATAGTACGTGGTGGGTAGACCCTTTTTCTCCGAACCGTACTTGGGATAAGCCTGCACCTTCTTCCCAAAAATGTCCCCGGCGATGGTGGCGATGACTTTGTTAGTTGTTACTGAGCCAAAGCCGCCCACCGAATGACCGCGCATTGAAAATGCGCCCTTGGGGCGAACGTCGGGGTCGCCGTTCATCGGCAGTGCCAGGTCATGCTTGATACCTACCACGAAGAAGCGGGGACCTTCCTCAACCATGTTGCGTGCAATCGATATAAAGTGCCCTGGCCGGACGTCGCGGCTTCCCAGACCGGCCGCACCGCTGAAAATCTTGGGAATGTCGTCGATAGCCGCAAATCCCGGGCTTCCCGTATACGCATCGGCAAATGCGGCCTTGATGTCGTTCGTTACCGGATTGTTCGGCGCAATCGGGTCATCCATTCGCTCGAGAACGGTGAAACCGCGCAGATGTTTCAACGCCTCTACAATCTGCTGACTTGGAAAAGGTCGGTAGCACGTGATATGAACGACCCCAAGCTTTATCCCTTCTTCACGCCGAATGTAATCGACGGTCGCCTTGGCTGTTTCAATCATGCAACCCATACCGACGATGGCGTACTCGGCATCCTCCATGCCGTAACTGTCGAGCATCTGGTACTGCCGGCCCGTCAGGCGGTAGAACTCATCCATCGCATTTTGCACAGCGTCTCCTACCTGAGAATAATAGTCGCGCTGCGCAATCTTGCCCTTCATGTAACTGTCCTGGTTCTGAACAACACCGGTCATCACCGGGTTATAAGGGTTGAACAGATTTACCAGCTTGTCCTCCGGCTTGCCGATGTACTCCTTCATCATCTCCGGTTCGCAGAGCAGGACATCTTCAACAGTGTGCGTCGTGAGGAATCCATCCTGGACATTGAAAAAGGGCGTGCGGCTATCTTCAGCAGCGCGGCGTGCGATAAGCGCCAGGTCGCCCGACTCCTGGGCAGTTCGTCCAAACAATATTCCCCAACCGGAATCAGAAACGGACATGACGTCGTCATGTCCGGCGTGAACATTTAAGCTGTGGCTTGTAAGTGCGCGTGCGCCGATGTGAAAAACTACCGGCAGGCGCTTGCCTGAAATCGTGTACAACACTTCGTGCATCAGTATCAGGCCCTGGCCCGACGTATAGTTGCTGACCCGGCCACCCGCCACTGCAAACCCTTCACAAGCGGCGGCGGCGCTGTGTTCGGACTCCGGCTCCAGGAACATTAACCGGTCGCCCCAAAGGTTGCGGGCGCCATTGGCAACAGCGGAGCCGTAGCCGCCGCCCATCGTTGTCGATGAAGTAATCGGATAGGCGCAAGCGGCCTGTGTTATGTGTGTCTCGGCCCAAACTACCGAGCCGGCTCCATCTGTCGTCGTTGGGATACCCGGGTACGGCACATGCCCATTCAGGTTGTCTGAGAGCGTCTCAGAAGAACCGGAAAGGTTATTTGTGTCTGCCATGGTCATCCTCCTGATGCCAATTTGGCGTACGAAATAGGGGCGGATTCAAGATCTGCAACAGTCTAATCCGTCCATTTCGGGTATTGTACCACAGATCTGCCCTTAGGATCAACCCCCTGACTATACAATAGTCACAAAAGTCCCGTGCGGAAAGTAAGCATTCACGCCAATTGGACGCGCCCAATGCATATAAGCGGGTCTGATCCGCCAGGAATCTTGCAATCTTGGGCAGATGAACAATGAATGTATCTACTAATACTACAACCGCACATTGATCGAAGAGTGTTCCTTCGGCGATAATGAGAGA
>WTGY01000120.1 GCA_011523365.1 Caldilineaceae bacterium | reverse complement strand
CCCCAAATCCCCGTCCAAAATCAACAATCCCCCCATTCTCTCACGAGTCTCTCGCAATCTCTCGCACCTCACTCACCCAGCCGCCCCCGCCGACCTCCACTGACCACTGACCACTAACCACTGCAGTTCTTTTTCCCTCCTTGACACACCCACCGCTTTTCCCTAAAATGCCCACCAGATTACTCCCCCCGATTCCCCTGCAACGGCGCATTACCGGAAGAGACCTGTGTAATTCCATTATCCAAAGGAGTAAAAGACATGCGTATCAAACGTAACTGGCTGAACTGTTCACTGCTGTCCCTCCTGCTGGTCTTCGCCCTGCTCATCGGCGCCTGTGCCGCCCCCGCAACCACCGGTGACGGCGCCGACACCGCCATGGAGGAGGGTGCGGGCGATGACATGGCCGAACTGCCCGGCATCCAATACGCCGTCAACCCCGACACCGTCGACTCCGACCGCCTGCTCGTTCTACCAGGACGTACCCGCTTCGGCGTCGGTATGTGGGGCGGCATCACCGCCGGCAACTGGAACTTCGGCAGCGAGTCCTTCTACATGGTCCAGATGCCGCTCATTTTCATGGGCCCCATGGGCAATACCACCCCCACGCCCTGGATAGCACGCCGCATCGAGCGCGTCGATGACAACATGGCCATGGAGATTGAGCTCTACCCTGACGCCGTCTGGAGCGATGGCGAGCGCATCACCACCGCCGACGTCGCTTTCACCTTCGAACTCCTCTATCACGCCGATGCCGACTACTGGCTCGGCGATGCCAAAGTCCTCTTCCCCAACATTACCGGCGGCCAGGACTACTTCGAAGGCAAAGCCGACTCCATCTCCGGCATCAAGATCATCGACGACTTCAATATGCGCATCGAAGCCGACGTACCCATCGGCCTCGTCTGGCGCCCACTGGCCTTTCTCTCCGTTCTGCCAGAACACCACCTCGGCCAGTATACCGCCGCCCAGCTCTGGGCCGGCGACTTCCCCGATGCCTGGGTACCCGAAGTCACCAGCGGCCCCTATCGCGTCGTAAGCTGGGACGAAGAAGCCAAGGTCCTCGAACTGCAGCGCAATGAGGACTGGTGGGGCAATTCTATCTACGGCAAGCCCGGCATCAAGCGCTACGCCGAACACTCCGGCCTGACCCTCGATAACTTCCTCGCCGGCGAGTCCGACATGGTCAAAGTCGGTGCCAGCGACTACGAGACCGTCAGCAACCTGCCGGATACCGCCATCCATCCTCGCACCTTCATGATGACGGGCTACGGCCTCAATCGCGGTGACGACCGCAAACTGCCGCGCAAGGTCATGGACGCCATCGCCCTTGCCGTCAACCGCGAGCTCTGGGCTGAAGTCCTCTACTTCGGCTTCGGCCAGCCGGAAGACTCCGTCTTCGGGCTCCGCGGCCATCAGACCGCCACCGACTCCTTCTGCGAGGGCTGCGACTCCGGCCTTGTCGTACCGCGCACGTTCGACCCCGAAATGGCCAAACAGCTCCTCGCCGAAGCTGAATCCGAGGGCATCTGGGATCCCAGCCGCGTCCTCATCGTGCTTGGCGGCGCAGGCGGTGACGCCCCCGTTCTGCTCCAGCAACAGCTGGCCGATGTCGGAATCCAGACCGAAATCCTCGCCGGTAGAGAACTCCAACAGGAGCGCACCGGCAGCGGCGACTATGACATCAGCATGGTCGGCGGCTGGGTCTCCAACACACTGCGCAACTGCGAATACTGGGTCGGCAGCTGCGACGAGGACTACTGGCCCGCCAGCTTCCACTGGTGCAACGACGAATTCAGAAACATGTGTAACGTCGCCATGGGCACCACCGACCCCGACGAGAAAACACGCGCCACCCAGGCCCTGATGGAAATCTACTTCGAAGACGGCCCAATCTGGGGTGTCACCCAGATCGCCGAATTCTACGTGATGACCGACGACCTCGGCGGCTTCATCCCCGAGGAAGCCTTCAACTGGCTCGGCACCTCCGGTGAAAAAGGCGTAGTCAGCTGGTACTGGATCGAATAGGACTTAGTCTGAGAACAGACAGCAAAGAGGAGGGAGAACCGTTCCTCCCTCCTCTTCTTACCCTGCTTTCGTGGAGAAGTAACCAAGTCTGTTCAGCGAAAAGCTGTGACCGCCGCCCCCTCGCCGGTCACAACGCAGCACTGTGAGCGGAAGTCGTCTCGTAAACGTGGGTGGTATTCTTGATTGAAAACCGTTGCTTTCAACTCTCCACCGATTCCGATACCGAGAGGCAAACAGAATCTGATGCTTCCAATCACGACGAAGCCGCTTCCAGCGTAGCCCAGGTAGATGAAGCGTTCTTCGATAGTCTACAAGCACTTCGGGAGAAAATCAGCAAACGCCGCAACGGCAGGCCAATCGACGTTGACCGCATCATCTCTCAGATTCGCCAAGAACGAGAAAACGAGCTTGTCACCCATGCTTCCAGCCGCCGACAGCCATGCACTGCCCAACCCCCATAGACCGTCGTTGCCGGTCCCCAGCAGTTCAGAAACAGTGTTTCCGCGGAAAGACAGAGGTGTTCTTCGCGTCCTTTTGCGTCCCTTCGCGGAGAGAAAGAGGTGTTCTTCGCGGCCTTGAGTGGCCCTTCGTGGATGAGAAAAAAGGTTTTCTTCGCGACGCTTAGCGTCCCTTCGCGGAAAGAAAAGGTGTTCTTCGCGGCCCTCAGTGGCCCTTAGTGGATAAGTAAAGGATCGCATCTTGACCCAATACATCGTCCGCCGAATCCTCGTCGCCTTCCCCATGCTGATCGTCATCACCTACATCAACTTCGCCCTCATGCGCCTCGCGCCCGGCGACCCTACTCTCTTCATGTTCGTGACCGCCGAAACCCAGGGAATGACACCCCAGCAAGTGCGCGACCAACTCGGCGTCCAGGAAGCCTACAAAGGACGCGGCGAAGATGAAGGCACCAGCAATCGCGACTACCTCCACGAAAGACTCGGACTCAACGACCCCATCCACATCCAATACTTCCGCTGGCTGGGCAGGGTAGTGCAGGGAGACTTCGGCCGCGCCATGCGCACCGCCGAACTGATCGGCCCCGAACTGGCAGTCCGCGTCCGCGTCACCATCCGCCTGACAGTCCTCGCCACGCTGCTCAGCGTCGGCATCGGCGTCGTCGCCGGCTCGCTCTCTGCCCTCTACCAGTACTCGGCCTTCGACAACATCGTCTCCTTCATCACCTACATCCTCATCAGTGTGCCCGGATTTCTCCTCGCAACCTGGGTCATCATCATCTTTGCCATAAGGCTGGGCTGGTTCCCCGCCGGCGGCATGTACAACGCGCGCACCGGAGGCGACTTCTGGGACCGTGTCTACTACCTCATCCTGCCCGTTATGGCAATGGGGATCAGCGGCTCGGCCGGCCTCATCCGCTGGACTCGCACCAGCGTTCTCGAAACAATGCGCGCCGACTACGTCACCGTGGCCCGCGCAAAAGGCCTCAAGGAGCGCATCGTCCGCAGCCGCCACATCTTCCGCAATGCCCTCCTGCCCATCCTGACCATCGTCGGCCGCAGCATCCCCTTCGTCATCGGCGGCTCCGCCTTCTTTGAAATCGTCTTCAACTACCCGGGCGTCGGCATGTGGACGGCTAAGGCAGCCGAAGCCAAAGACTTTTCAATTATGATCGCCACCATCACCGTCACCGCCGTACTCGTCATCCTCAGCAATCTGATCGTGGACATCTGCTACTGTTGGGTCGATCCGCGCGTGACCTATTCGTAGAGCCAGTCTTTCGGAGTGAATTGCCAGCATGACCGCGCAGAACGATAACGCCTCGGATAAGGCCCAGACCCTCACCATTGAAAGACCGTCGCTGGCCGCCCAGAACTTCCGCCTCTTCTTGCAGAATCCCGGCGCCGTCGGCGGCGTCATATTTATGCTGGTGATAACCGTGTCAGCCATTCTCGCCCCTTGGCTCACACCGTTCGAACCGCACGAGATCGACGTCCAGGCCATCCGCAAACCCCCAAGTGTCGACCACTGGCTCGGCACCGACCTCACCGGCCGCGACATGCTCACCCGCATCCTCTACGGCGGTCGCGTTTCACTCCTCATCGGTCTCGCCGCCGTCATCATCCGCACCGTCATCGGGCTGATTGTGGGTTCGCTCTCCGGCTACTTCGGAGGCGTCATCGACTTCTTCGGCCAGCGCATCGTCGACATTATGATCGTCTTCCCCGATATCTTCTTCCTCCTCATCGTCATCGCCATCATCGGCCCCACCCCCTGGACCCTGCTGATCGCACTCGGCTTCCTGAGCTGGCCCTTCGACGCCCGCATCTTTCGCTCACAAGTGCTGTCGATTCGCGAGCTCGACTACATCCTCGCCGCCCGCTCCATCGGCACCACCACCGGCAGAATCGTCCGCCAGCACGTTACCCCCAATCTCATGCCCCTCGTGCTCGTCAACATGACGCTCAATATCGGCGTAGCCATCATCGCCGAAGCCGGCATCAGCTTTCTCGGCCTCGGCGTCCAGCCCCCTACCCCCAGCTGGGGCAACATGATCACGTCCGCCAACAACCTCTCCCTCATTCAGCGCTTCTGGTGGCTGTGGGTCCCGCCGGGAGGCGTCCTGGTAGGCACCGTTATCTCCCTCAACCTCATCGGTGACGCCCTGCGGGACATTCTCGACCCCCGCTGGCGCGCCTCATAACAGCGACCGACAGGTCCGGCACACGCCGCAAGTCACCCGCAAACCCAGTCAGGAGACAGATCATGCAGCACGGCATCCTCTACAAACGCCCCGGACGCTACTCTCTCGGCCCCGTCCCCCAGCTCCTCCCCGACGGCCGCCTCACCGTCGGCGTCGTCTCCTCCCCCTTCGCCGACCACTACGGCCTCGCCGACTGGATCGTGCTCGTCTCCGAAGACCAGGGCGAGACCTTCACCGAAACCAACGACCAGACCATCCCCCTCGCCTGGCCCGCCGCCCTGCCCCGCGAATACTACGACCGCTACGCCGACGTCCAGCCCGACGGCAGCTACCTCGCCGCCGGCACCGTCGGCTTCGAGTCCTGGCCCAAAGAGCGCGCCGCCGAAGCCGAAGAGCTCGGCCTCACCGCCCGCCCCCATCCCAACAACACCGGCAACGACCTCCTCATCGGCATGCCCAAGCTCTTCGTCATGCGCTCCCACGACCAGGGCAAAACCTGGGACCGCCGCGACTGGCTCGTCCCCGGCTTCAGCTGGATGACCGCCTTCCCCCGCTGGACCCGCCTCCAGTCCGGCCATATCCTCCTGCCCGTCTATGCCCGAGATCAGGAAGGCGACAGAGGCCAGGTCTTCATCTGGCGCTCCGACCCCGACGGCGACAACTGGCGCCTCATCCCCCTCTCCTCCAGCGTCTCCAGCGTCACCGGCGACGAGACCTGCTTCATCGAAGCCGAGCCCGGCAAGGTCCTCGCCCACATCCGCCACTCGACCCCCGGCCACCTCACCAGCGGCTACCTGCTCGAAAGCTGGTCCGAAGACGCCGGCCTCACCTGGTCCCAGCCGCTGCGCACCGAAGTCAGGGGCTATCCCCCCCACCTCCTCCGCCTCCAGGACGGCCGCATCCTCTGCGGCGTCACCTACCGCTGGGAACCCATGGGCATCCGCCTCGTCCTCAGCGAAGACAACGGCAAAACCTGGGACACCGACAACACCATCATCATGCGCGACGACGCCGGTACAGCCTCCCCCATGTGGCCCGACTACCCCCACCACAGCGGCGGCTCCGACGTCGGCTACCCCATCACCGTCCAGTTCGACGACGGCAGCCTCTTCACCTGCTACTGGATCACCCTCGAAGACGGCATCTGCCACGCCGCCTACACAAAATGGACCCTCGACGACATCTGATCGCCGCACTCAACTGTTAGTTGGAGTAACGACTAAGCAATGGCACGTTCGCGATACAGAGTGAGGCAGAATAGGCGGCATCTCTCTCCTCACTCCTCTTTACTCTCTCCTATCTCTTGGGCGGTCGGGCCTATTCGGCCCTCCCTTGTGCGGGGGCTCCGCCCCCGCAA
>WTGY01000185.1:5964-6216 GCA_011523365.1 Caldilineaceae bacterium | reverse complement strand
CTACTGCCTAATCGACCGGGTGTCGATATTCGTAACAGGTGCCTAATCGAAGGTGCCCAGCCAACCCCGTCCCGCCAGCCCTATCAACTCCCCGTATGGGCACCCCTCGTGCTTGCCCTCGCGCTTGCCCAGCGCCGCCGTCCCCACATGCGTCAACCCGCCGCATCCCACCGTAGGGGCACCCCTTGTGGGTGCCCATGTGGGTGCCCTCGCGCTTGCCCAGCACCGCCGTCCTCACCTACCTCAACCCGC
>WTGY01000185.1:0-5864 GCA_011523365.1 Caldilineaceae bacterium | reverse complement strand
CGCATCCCCGTAGGGGCACCCCTTGTGGGTGCCCTCGCGCTTGCCCAGCACCGCCGTCCTCACCTACCTCAACCCGCCGCATCCCCGTAGGGGCACCCCTTGTGGGTGCCCTCGCGCTTGCCCAGCACCGCCATCCTCAAATGCCTCAACCTGCCCCATCCCACCGTAGGGGCACCCCTTGTGGGTGCCCTCGCGCTTGCCCAGCACCGCCATCCTCAAATGCCTCAACCTGCCCCATCCCACCGTAGGGGCACCCCCTGTGGGTGCCCTCGTACTTGCCCAAGACCGCCGTCCTCAACTGCCTCAACCTGCCGCATTCCCCGTAGGGGCACCCCGTGTGGCTGCCCTCGCTCACCCTGATTTGGACTGCACCCAATTGAGAGGCTTTCCTACACTCAACGGAGAGCATCGAGCGAGGCCGTCAACTGTCCCCTACGATGACAAGCCGGGCGTTCAGAGTCTCCAGAACCTTGAACAGTACGTTTATCCGGAGATCGCCTTCGTCTGAGAGAGTCCGGTGAGGAGATTCCCATCCTTCCACATTTGCTTCGGAACCAGTGGAGACCCCTTTGGCACGCGCAACGTTTCCGAGCGCTTTGGAGAAGTAGCCAGGGTCTTTTTCAGCCAGCGCAACATTTAGGTACGCAACTGCCGTTTCATCGCTATCCAGAAATTCAAGCACATTGAACTTTTTGAATATCATCGCTGCATCAGGCACCTTTCGGATTCACGAGGAATGCCAAGAGTCACGGATGAACAACTTCCTGGAACGTCAGGCGTTCCTGATTCATCTGTGTAGCAGAGATTCTCGGCCATCCCCGGCAAAAGAAAATGCGACTAGGTCGGGGCTCAGGCCCCGATAGGAGACGCTTGGCGACTCTTCCCAGACGCACTCAAATCATACCACTGGAACTGGTGATGTCAAGAGATTTCGCGTGGAATCTTCTGCCTGCCCCTCTAGCCAGATCTGGAGGCCCTCGCCTCTTCGACGAATCTATCGAGAGGCGTCAGCGCAGCCACCTCAGCCACCAGGTCGAGGGGAACGTCTTCAAGCTTGCGGAAGCGGACGCACGACTTGCCCATGTTGAGCTTCTTGCCGGTCGCGAGATAACGCTCCCTGAACCAGTCCGACACTGCCTCGTCGGCGTAGACGCTGGTGAGGTAGAGCGACATATACTGCTTCTGCGAGGCAAGCGCGATGTACATGAGCGGCTGGCCGTTGTAGGTCTCTGGATATGCACTGAAAGGAACGACGTAGGAGATCATACCGTACTGCATGACCTCCTCGTACCCGTCCGGCAGGTTGTCGAGAATAACGTCGCGCACCGCGGAAATGGCCTCGCGTCTCTTGGGTTCCAGCTCGGTCAGGTACTCTTCTGGCGTCTTGGCGTCACTCTGCATCTTCAAATTCCCCGTAGGGGCACCCCTTGTGGGTGCCCTCGTGGTTGCCTCACCCTCGAGGGCGCTTCGTGAATCTTTGTGGCCCTTCGTGGACAAAAAAAGGTGTTCTTCGCGACTCTTCGCGACTCTTCGCGTCCCTTCGCGGATCAAAAGGTGTTCTTCGCGACTCTTCGCGTCCCTTCGCGGATCAAAAGGTGTTCCTAGTGGCCCTTCGTGGACAAACCGTTAACGATCCCTGACCACTGACCACTGCCGTTCCTCCATTGTAACAGCGAGCAGATGGGCGGCAAGTCAGACACGACGCGGATCGTCTGCTTGGTTTCCGGGTGCGGTTCGCGCGGTTTGTTACGTCGGCGGCAAGCGGTTACAGTTGTTTATCCACAAAGAACACAGAGGGGCACGAAATAAACCGAGGCTGGAGGAATAACCATGGACGAACAGACCGGCTTGCAGAACTTCTCGCTCGAAGGCGACCAGGTGGCGCTGCCAAAAGGGGCGTGGGCGCAGTCGCACCGGCTCAACGTGCGCTGGCGCGGCAAGGACCTGACCGCGCTGAGCCAGGGCGCCTTTCGCGCCTACCTCTTCCCGGTCTATACCCCGGCCGGCTTTGCCGTAACAAGCGAGTCGCCGCTCGACCATCCGCACCACAACTCGCTCTGGATCGGCGCCGACCACGTCAACTGCTATCTGCCCTACGCCGGCCGCGCGCTCGAGGAGGCCAACTACAACTTCTACGTGAACGACATCTTCCAGGGCCGCGCGCCGGGGCGCATCCTCGGCGTCGACGTGGAGGCCAAGGAGATGGCGGAGGACCATCTGCGCCTGGTGCAGACCCTGCACTGGCAGGGCCCCATCGAGTGGGGCGCACCCGAACGCCGCACCCTGGCGGTGGAGACGCGGACGATCGACATCCGGCCCGGCGAAGTGGCCAACCTCTTCGACGTCCGCTCCCAGCTGCGCCCCGCCGAGTGGGACCTCCACATCGGCCCGACCCGCCACGCCTACTATGGGCTGCGCATGACCGAGCCCCTGCGCGTAACCAGCGGTGCCACCATGGTCGATTCCCAAGGCCGCACCGGGGCCGCCGCCATCAGCGGCCAGGTATCGGACTGGGTGGACTGTTCAGGCACCATCGCCGCGGGCAGGCAAGCCGGCGCCGCGCTGTTCCCCTACGCCAGCGCTCAGGGCTTCCCCTGGTTCGTAGCCGACTGGGGGACGCTCACGGTCAATCCGATGGGGCGCAAGGGATATCCGTTGAAGCAGGGTGATGTGCTGGACTTTGCCGTGCGGTTTGTCGTGCATGACGGGGATGCGGAGGAGGCGGATGTTGCGGGTATGTGGGAGGCGTTTGATGGGGGGTAGCCGTTGTCTGAATCAGGATTCTCAAGTTTTTTGGGGGGACTTGCAGGATGGCAGGAGATGGGTCGATTCCAGTGCTGTGGGGCCATTTTCGTCAGGTGAATGGGCAGATTACAGAGGCCGGATTGTTTTGAATGCACCCATGCCGGTCTGTCTCCATCTTGACACAGATGGCAGTTTAACCTAGCATTCCAACTAGTCAGACAACTAGTCAGAAAATAGGCAAATGGGGTGAATCATGAGCAGGAGATGGCCGGTTCAGGATGCCAAGGCAAGGTTCAGCGAGTTGTTAGATACCACGCTCGCCGAAGGGCCGCAGATCGTGACCAAGCGTGGCGTCGAAACTGTTGTGCTCCTTCCCATCGAGCAGTGGCGGAGGCTGGAGGGGATGTCCAGGCCAGACTTGAAGGAGTTGCTGCTCGCCCCTGAGGCACGGACCGATGAACTTACGCCGCCGCGCCGACAGCATCGCCGCCGAACACCTTGGACTGTGAAGTAGCGCTATGTATCTCCTCGACACGAACGTGATCTCGGAGTTGCGTCGTCCCCGTCCACATAGCTCCGTCCTCGATTGGATCGCGAAGGTGCCGGCTGAGCAGTTGTTCCTGTCTGCCGTTACGGTTGGAGAGATACAGGCGGGTACCGAGATCACCCGCGAGCAGGATGGTGCGAAAGCGGAGGAGTTGGAAGCCTGGCTGGACAAAGTCCTGGCGTCCTACGGTGTTTTGCCTATGGACGCGCCCGCTTTTCGGGAGTGGGGACGGCTCATGCATAGAAGGTCGGACACGATCACCGAAGACGCGATGATCGCAGCGACGGCCACCGTTCACCGGCTGATTGTGGTCACTCGAAATGTGCGTGACTTTGGGCAGCTTGGCGTAGAATTGCTTAATCCCTTTGAAGGTTAGGTCAAGTGACGACTGCTGAGCCGGAGACGGGCCACGGCTCAAACGGACGCCGCTTCGCACTTTTGGGCTATGAGGCTGAGCTGCCGCGCGCTGGAAAAAGCGACCCGCAATTGCTAAGTGAACGACATCTTCCAGGGCCGCGCGCCCGGGCGCATCCTCGGCGTAGACGTGGAGGCCGAGGAGATGGCCGCGGACCATCTGCGCCTGGTGCAGACCCTGCACTGGCAGGGCCCCATCGAGTGGGGCGCGCCCGAGCCGCGCACCCTGGCGGTGGAGACGCGGACGATCGACATCCGGCCCGGCGAAGTCGCCAACCTCTTCGACGTCCGCTCCCAGCTGCGCCCGGCCGAGTGGGCCCTGCACGTCGGCCCGACCCGCCACGCCTACTATGGACTGCGCATGACCGAGCCCCTGCGCGTGACCAGCGGTGCCACCATGGTCGATTCCGAAGGCCGCACCGGGGCCGCCGCCATCAGCGGCCAGGTATCCGACTGGGCGGACTGTTCAGGCGCCATCGCGGCGGGCAGGCAAGCCGGCGCCGCCCTGTTCCCCTACGCCAGCGCCCAGGGCTTCCCCTGGTTCGTAGCCGACTGGGGGACGCTCACGGTCAACCCGATGAGGCGCAAGGGATATCCGTTGAAGCAGGGGGACGTGCTGGACTTCGCCGTGCGGTTTATCGTGCATGACGGGGATGCGAAGGAGGCGGATGTAGCCGGTATGTGGGAGGCGTTTGATGAGGCTGGTCTTGCCAGCGATGTCACGATGGTGTAGGGTTGTCCGCGGACAAAATGTCTTACCTGGGGGCAAATGTGAGTCCCAATATCAACAACCCCGAGGCCTGCCAGCAAGCCGGTGAACTGGCCCGGCTGCCAGGTGAAACCACAGATGGAGCAGTGACGCTCGCGTTCCGTGAACGCCTGGAACGCGAGCCGCGCAAACAAGACGCCGCTTTGCTTGCACAATAACTGCATGCCATTGGCCAGCGCTGCGCAGCTCTGCTCGCGCCGGGGCCGGCTGCTGTCGAGCACGGCGATCTGCTCTACGGCGACCGAGGCTTGCCCAAATAGCTTTCGACGTCTCGACGGTCCTGGCCGAATTGTTCGGCGAGCCGGGCACAGAACGTTCACTATAAAGAGGCGTTCGTGATGGCGTGGCCCCGACGCTTGTCTGTGGCCGCAAGGAACGGGAACTTTGAATCCACACCTGCCGGTATCAGAAACAACACTTGCCGCATTCTGTGAGAAGCACGGCATCAGACGGCTCGCCGTATACGGTTCCGCGCTGCGAGATGATTTCGGACCCGACAGCGACATTGACCTGTTGGTCGAGTTCGAACCGGACCGTATCCCCGGACTACTGGGCGTCGCCGGCATGGAGCTGGCACTGTCTGAGCTCTTCGCAGGACGCAAAGTCGACCTGAGGACTGCTGAGGACCTGAGTCCCTTCTTCCGGCAGAATGTGTTGGACGCAGCTGAAGTTCAATATGCGCGAACATGACGCCATCCGTCTGCGCCATATGCTCGATGCGGCGCGTGAGGCCATGTCGTTCGCGCGGGGACGGGTGAGGGACGACCTGGAGACCGACCGCCAGCTGCTCCTGTCGTTGGTCAAGGAAATTGAAATAATCGGCGAAGCCGCATCCCAGGTAACCGACCCAACCGGCAGAAACTGGCCGGCATTCCCTGGAACAGCATAATCGCAATGCGAAACCGGCTCGTCCACGCCTATTTCAGCATCAACCTCGATATCCTTTGGAGCACCGTGCAGGAAGATCTGCCGGGCCTGATCGACCTGCTGGAACGGTCTGTTCCCCCTGAATCCTGCCAAGACTGAGTCCCAATCCCGACGAGCCCCACATCAGCGTTACGAACACCCTTGGCCACATGGGTAAAGCCCACCTTCTGTCCCGGAAACGCCTGCCCAATACGCAGGTTCTTTAACGTGCTGCGTCCACCGCCGTAGGCGGAGCCACTGCCTGAATCAGGATCCTCAGGATTTGTGGATAGACAGGATGGCAGGCGATGGATCGATAACTGTTCAGCGGATATTTTGTAAAGATTGAAAGGACTGATTGCAGTGGCTCGAGATTCCAATGATGTAGCAAGACGCATGATAACGGTCGCTCGGCTCTTGGAAGATGGCTATGGTTGGCCCCAATCGTTAGACCACGAAATGGGAAAAATAAGGTGCATTTAG
>WTGY01000006.1 GCA_011523365.1 Caldilineaceae bacterium | reverse complement strand
CTCCGCCCCCGCAACGCCCCCTCTCCTACAACATGCCTGGTCGACCTGGTGTCGACATTGGTGACTGGTGCCCATTCGAAAGTGTTTCGCCAAACCACGTCCCGCCAGTCCCATCAACTCTCTGTAGGTGCCGGCCTTGTGCCTGCCCTCGCGCCCCCTCCAATAAACGAACCCCACGATAAGCCCAGGCCCGGCGCCTGCCCCGCCCCTCTCCAACAACCGGTAGACAAATTCAACCTCCGCTATCACGATTTCCCACCAGACTGTTCCCACCCCAAATCAGTGATGCACCCCCGGTCAGGCCGCGGCCCTTCTCAAAGACTCTCAAGCGTCGCTTTGTCGACCTCAATGCCAAATCCCGGCGCGTCACTGGGTACAAGATAGCCGTCTTCAATCACCGCCGTCCCCGGCAGAGAAACCATCTCCGCCAGCGGCACTCCCGGCGGCGAAACACCCCCGGACCGCTCACCCCACGTAACTGCCGGCATCGCAAAAGCCAGATGCTGCCCATAAGGCCAATTCATCCCCCCATGCGGGATCACCTCAACCCCTGCACCCTCAGCAATGTGACAGATCCGCACACACGCCGACACCCCGCCCACCCACAGCAGGTCCGGCTGCCAGATATCCACCGCCCGCTCGTTGGCCGCCTGCGCAAAACGCTGCGGCAAATACCAGTGCTCCCCCGTCGCCAGCGTCTGCCACGGCAACCGCTGCCGCACCTGCGCAAAACCCTCCCTGTCATTCGGCAGCAGATAGTCCTCAATCCACCTCAGCCGGTAGGGCCGCAGCCTCTCCGCCAGCCGCACCGTGTAATCCACGTCCAGCGCCATCCAGCAGTCCAGCATCAGTGCAACGTCCGGCCCGATCAGTTCGCGGGCGCCCGCCACCAGCTCCTCCGCCTTCCGCAGCCCCTCCTCACCGTCGGCCGGCCCGTAAGGAAACGGCAGCTTCACCGCCTGAAACCCCAGCTCCAGATACCACGCCGCCTCGAAACCGGTGGCATAGCAGAAAATCCTCTCCTTCTGCGGGCCCCCCAGCAGCTCATACACCGGCCGCTCCAGCACCTTCCCCTTCAGGTCCCACAACGCCAGATCCACCGCGCTGATGGCGTAACTCGCCAGCCCCTGGCTTCCGTACGGCGATGCCAGCCGCGACATCATGTCGAAGATCCTCTCCGTCGCCATGCAGTTCTCGCCCACAATGTGCGCGGCGAAATGATCGTTGATGATCCTGCACACCGGCCCCCCGTACGAAGACACGCCCAACCCAAAGCGCCCGTCCTCCGCCGTCACCACGCACACCGTGGCCTTCCACGTAGCCGCCCACGACGACCTCCGCTCCTTGTACTTCGGGTACCGCCCCATCGGGCCCGACGGCTCCAACCCATCCCACACATACGACGGCCTCGGCGCGCCCTCCCTCCGGCGTCTCCGCCCGGTATTCAGAGCATCCATATCGACTTCAAAAGCCTTGACCTCAGTGATCTTCACAAAACTCCCCTGCAATCTCCGTCGCATCCACTGTCCAGGCAAGCAGCTGCACCTGGACGAAATAGCCAACACTCGCCGCTTTCACTGACCACTGACTACTGACCACTGACTACTGCAGTTGGGCGGTCGGGCCTATTCGGCCCTCCCTTGTGCGGGGGCTCCGCCCCCGCAACGCCCCCTCTCCTGCTCGCGCCGCAGCGAGTTTGAGGGCAATGTGACCTTGTCCACCCGCGGCGACCGTGCTTCGCCCCTATCCCACCTCGCAGCAGATTCCCAGCATGTGCCTGCGCAGGCAAGGCAGCGCCCCATTGGGCCTATAGTACGTAGCGATGACCACCAAGAGCTCGTTACAGACATCCTCACAATACGTCCCGTCATTCCGGAACCAGGCAGGCCGCATAATGTACGCATTCGGATCTTGGATTACCTGTAACCTTACTTCAGTCCAGACCCATATACCTGCCGAGTCAGCTCCGCAATCTCCCCCCAGTCCAACGAATATGCCCGCGCCCACGCCGCCTCCCGCATCGGACCCAGCTCCCGCTCCTGAATCTCAATCATCGACCGTCTCAATCCCTCCTCATCATCCGCACCGTATACAATGCCGGCCTCAGGCGGCACCAGCTCCGTCAGACAACCGACCCCCGGCGCGATCACCGGCATGCCAAAGGAAAATGCCGTGATCACCGAACCCGAAGTCAGTACTTCCAGAAAGGGAAAGACGCCAACGTCGGCTACATTAAACAGGTACTGAAACTCTTCGTTGGCAAAGTGACGCGACGAACGCAACATCACCCTCGTGTCGTCCGGCGGCACCGACGCCACCACCTCCTGCCCGTACTCCGTGTAGAACTTGGCCCCCAGAACCAGCCGCAAATGCGCCCCGGGCAACGATTGAAACACCTCAATCAACCGCTCAATCCCCTTGTACCGGCGCACATTCCCAAAGTAAAAGAAAACGAAATTCTCATCACTCAGCCCCATCTGCCGCCGTGCCTCGTCGCGACCCACCTCATTTGGGTACGGGTACATGAAATTCCCGTGATTGATGACGTAAACGCCCTCCGTGCGATGGAAATGCGTCCGCACAAGCTCGCGCGCGTGCTCGCAATGCACGATCACCGAGTTCGCCAGATGCGTGATTGCCGTCTGCGCCAGATGGTCCAGATCGTGGCTGTTGGTCTCGTGCGGATACAGATTGTGTACCGTCCACACGATCCTGTATCCGAGCAGTCGCGCCAGGGCCAGGTTGTCGATAAGCTCGGTTAAGAGCCCTAACTGCGCCTCCAACGCCTCGCCGGTATACATGTAGTTCGGCCAGTTGAGATGCAGGACGCTGATCCTGCCCCGATTCTCGTATAGCCACGCCTTCGTCAGCGTCTCCGGATGCCCCGCCTCCAGCTCAACCCCAACCTCCCGCATCGCTCGCGCCAGTAACCCCCCGTACGGATTGGCCCGATCCAGCGACAACCCCGCCGCTTCCCAGAAAAAAACACCGCGCATGTTCCCGTCCTGCCCTGGCATGAAAACTGATGACTGCGTATTCGAATTCTTGCACTGTTTCGCTGCTGATACTTCAGTCGGGGGAATCCTGCAACGCTACTCTGTTTCCACTGCGCGCCGACTCGTTGGCGCCTTCCACAACCGCCAGCCCGGCCAGCCCTTCCTCACCGGGAATCGGATTCGGTCCCTCTCCCGCAACCGCCCTGCCGAACGCCTCCACCAGCGCAACGTGCGGCCTCGCGCCGCCTGGCCCGATCGAATAGTCCCGCGTCCCGTCTGCCGTGAGCACCCGCAAACTTCCCGACGAGTCCTTCGCCGATATCGGTCCTGCTTCGATCGACCCCTCGGTCCCCCAGATCTCCAGCCCGTTCGCACGTTCCGGTTCATGGTTCGCAGTCGTCCAGTGACTGGTCACCACCGCCTGCGCACCGCTCGCCAGCCGCAACAACAGCGTCGACGTGTCCGCCACCGGCGACCTGTCGACCAGCGTCTCCACCAGCGCCGCGACCGATTCCGCCGGCCCGCACAGAAAACGCAGCAGGTCGATACAATGGATGCCCAAATCCATCACCGGCCCCCCGCCGCTGATCTCCGGTCTGTGATGCCAGACCCCCGGCTGCGGCGGAAACCGGTCCGAAAAATTGATACGCGCCGCCGTTACCTGCCCGATCGCACCCTCCTCAAGAAGGCTCTTGATCCGCTGATGTCGAGCATTGAAGCGCTGGTAATGGCAGATCGTCAGCATGACGCCACTTGCCCGACAGGCATCGATCATCTCCCGCGCCTCGCCGGTTGTCATCGCCATCGGCTTCTCGCACAGCACATGCTTGCCCGCCTCCGCCGCCAGGACCGTCTCCCGCGCGTGCAGATGAGGCGGCGTAGCAACGTAGACGGCGCTTACTTCACTGTCCTCCAGCAGCGCCTCCACACTGTCATACGCGCGCCGCGCCCCATGCCTCTCCGCAAACGCCTGCGCCGCGCCCAGCTCCCGCCGCGACACCGCCGCCAGCTCGTGACCTTCCGCCGTCGCAACTGCCGGCGCAAACTGGCTCTCCGCGATCTTGCCCGCCCCCACGATACCCCAATGGACCGTCATGCCTCGCTCATCCTCGTTACCAGCCCTTTTCGGCACACTGCCTAAAGCCGATTGATTACTGCTCCACCGCCTCCTCACGTCCGCTCTCCAACGCCCGCTCCAGCGCCGAAGCAACCCGGATCGCCGCCAGCCCGTCTCGGCCCGTCACGATCGGCTCCCACTTCCCCTGCACAACCCCCACAAAATGGCTGAACAGCGAGCGGAACATCCCCTCCTGCCGCCCGTGCAGCACCGGCGTATACCCAACATCCGGATAGTCAGGCTCTCCGCCGACATGATAGATCGCAACCGAGTTCTCATGCCCCAACACCTCAGCCGCGCCCTCCCTGCCGTGAATACTGAAATGCTCCGCCTGCGACCGCCCGCTGAACGCCGGCGTACTCCACGACGTCTCCAGCACCCCCACCACGCCGTTATCGAAAGTAAAAACGCCGATAATAAAGTCCTGCTTCCCCTTCGCCTTCTCCCGCGAATACGCCTTCACGCTCGTAATCGGCCGCCCCACCGTCCACAACATCATGTCGATATCGTGCGGCGTCAGCCAGTACGCCAGCGAAAACTTGCCCAGCACCCGCTCCGCCGCTAACTCGATCGTATTCCGCCGCGAATACAAATGCATCACCTCACCGATCTCGCCCGCCGCCACCGCCGCACGCATCGCCGCATAGGGATGGTCGAACCGCAAACTGTGACACACCATCAACTGCACGCCCATCCGGTCCGCCGTCTCCACAAAGCTCTGCGCATCCGCCGCCGAGACCGCCATCGGCTTCTCCACCAGCACGTGCTTCCCCGCCTCCAGCGCAGCCAGTACCGGCGCCGTGTGCATCCACTCCGACGCCGCCACCACCACCGCCTCGATCTCCGGGTGGCTGGCCAGCATCGCCTCGTGCCCCACATTCGCATACCCCGGGACCCCGTACTGCCCTGCAACTTCCTTCGTGGCCCCCTCGCTGCGGCCCGACACCGCCACCAAATTGGTCTCGCTCAGTTCGCTCGCCAGCCGCGCGTACACGCGCCCCATCCGCCCCGGTCCGACGACGCCTATCTGCAAAGGTGAATAAGTCATAAAAAGAACGCTTTCCCTCTTTGTCTGTTTTGCCCACTGGTCTTCCGTCAGACTACTGCCCAAATCTACCTATCTGAACCGTGCGCCCGCCCTCCTCAGCCGAGCGCACCAGCGCAGCCATCATCGCCATCACCTCAACCGACCACGCTATCGGAAACGGCGGTTCGCCGCTCTCTGCCATCTGGATCACCCGCGCCAGCGTCTCGGCATAGAAGCGGCTCCCGTCTACAATATCCGCCTCACCCCATCCCTCCGCGCCGTACACTGCGCCATGGTAGAGCCCCGGCGTCTTGTGCAGCAGATTCACCACCCCCTGCCGTCCGTCTCCATACTCGACCAGCCCTATATCGCACCGCTCCGTCCGCCGCGTCGTCACCGCCTCCGCGCCGCCCCCCAGCAGCGTATGCAGCAGCTCCACCGCATGAACGCCATAGAAAAAAGGATGCAACGCCCGCGGGTCCGGGAAATCCCCTGCCGCCGCGCCGCTCACAACCGCACAGTTCAGCGCGCCAAAGCCCTTCATCCTCTCCTGCAACTCCATCACCTCACCCGCATACCGCAGCGCCGAGCACGACATCAGCGGCACATCCCCCTCCGCAGCCAGACTCACCAAATTGTGAACGTCATCCATCTCGTTCGCAAACGGCTTGTCCACAAATGTCGGCAGTCCCGCCTCGATCGCCAGCCGCGCATGAGGCGGATGGTCGTCCCCGTAACGGTTCACCACCATCGCCAGGTCCACGTCCGTCAGGGCCTCCGCCGGCGTCCCCACCACCTCCGCGATCTGCCACTCCGCCGCCTTCGACCGGGCCTGCTCCGCATCCTCCCCCCACAGCTTGACCACCTGCGCCCGCCCGTGCAACGGGCTGTCCGCCGGGTTAACCAACTGCGTCCACGCCTCCGTGTGCGTACTGTCCGCGCCAATCATGCCGATTCGTATCATTTTCTCTTCCTCTGGGAAGGTTTCCCTGCCTTCAGTCTCTGCGCAGCCGGTTTTCTCCGCCTACGCCCAATTCTGATTGACAGCAAATTCACCTGTTGGCTATACTTTACCTGCGATTCAAAACCATGCCAGCCTGTCGTCAGCCCACGACCACGAAAGCCCGAAAACTCGCAAAGGAGTTCTCCCCATGGCCCTCACCGACGAACAAAAAGAATTCTTCTGGGATAAAGGCTATCTCCCCTACCACCGCATCCTCTCCGACGAAGACCTCGACGCCTTGCGCCAGCGCAGCGAAGACATCATCAGCGGCAAAGTCAACCACGTCCCGCCCCGCTACATCCAGTTCGAGGCCAAATTCCGCAACGGCCTCCCCGACGACGTAGAGCCGCTCGACGCCGTCCGCAAAATGACCCAGCTCTGCTACTTCGACGACGTCTTCGAGCGCACCGCCCGCAAACCCGAGATCGTCGACGTAATCGATGACCTCATCGGCCCCAACATCAAGCTCTACACCGACCAGCTCATGATGAAGCCCCGCTTCCACGGCACCGTCACCGACTGGCATCAGGACTCGATGGCGTGGCATCAATTTGCGCCCCAGGAGCACGTCAGTTGCTGGGTCGCCCTCGACGACGCCACCGTCGAAAACGGCTGCATGACCGTGATTCCCGGCAGCCACAAATGGGGGCCAATCGATCGCGACTATAAGGATCGCTTCCTGGCCAACCCGCTCCTGAATGAACCGCTCCCGGTCGAACTACCAGCCGGCAGCTGTATGTTCCATCACGGCCTGAACTTCCACCGCACCGGGGCCAACTCGACTCCCCACCGCCGCCGCGGCCTTGCTCTCCACTACATCCGCTCCGAAACAATGTACCTCGGCATCGAAGACGAAGAATCCCGCCTCCTCACCGAATGTGAAAAGCCCCGCGGTGAGTTCCGCTTCATGTTGATTCGCGGCAAAGAGTTCCCTGGCCGCGTCTGACCACAAGTCGTGCGCCGGTGACATCCCCGATGTCACCGGCCGGCAGAGTTTCACGCCGCTCGCAACTACAGGTCCACTCGCCTCCCCGTCCGCGAAGACTCATACGCGGCATCGAATATCTGCAAAATGTGGTGAGCGTCATCCATGCTCACCACCGGCTTCCCCCCCTCCCGCACCGCTCGCACAAAATCGGTCACGTACTCAAAACCCCACTGCTCCGCATAAACCGGCCGCGGCGCCGGCGGCATATCAAACCGCCGCTCCGGCGCCCCTGCCCATTCCGGCGCCGCACTGCTCACCGTCAGCAATCCGTCACCCACCGGCCCCCACGAGGCTGCCCCCAACTGACCCCGCACCGCCATAAACGTATCGTTGCGCGGACCCACCCCGCTCAGCAGATACCCCATATGCAGGCAGGCATGTACCCCGTTCTCATACTCCAGCGCCACCGTCGCCGCATCCTCCACACCCTCTTGACTCGCATCAGTACGCCGGCTGCACAGCGCCGTCACCGAGCGCACCCTGCCCTGCGCAAACATCTGAAACAGCGTCAGCCAGTGCCCGCCCTCCATGTGCAGAATACCGCCCCCCTCCGTCTCCAGGCGGTACATCCAGTGGTCCGGCTCGCGCAGTCCCGGCGCCACCTGGATCGTCACCAGCCGCGCCTCCATCGCCAGCAACTTCCCTAGCACGCCTTCGTCCAGACACCGCCGGATCTCCTGCGCCACCGGATGCCGCGGCCACGGATACCCGATCTGCACGACCAGGTTTTTCTCCCGGACAAGCTCGCACACCGGCAGCAGCTTCGGCGCCGTGCGCGCCGCCTGCTTCTCGATAAACATATGCTTACCGGCCTCCGCCAGCCGTTCCGCGGCCCGCGTCGCCTCGTCCGGCGGCAGCATCACCACCGCCGCATCAAACCCGTCCCACTCAAATAACTCACACAGGTTATCGAAAATCCGCGCCTCCGGATCGTACCGCGCCAGGCTCGCCAGCGCCGCCGCCTCACCCGCATCCCACTCGCAGTAAGCCGTGATCCGGGCCTCTTCTTGCCCGTGAAAAGACTTGATCAACCCGTGATTGCCGTCCGGCTCCAGCCCGCCCGCATGAATCCGCAAGCCCACCACCGCCACGCGCAGAGGTTCTGAACTGTTCATAACGAGACCGTCCTCCCCTCCGCCGCCGATGCGTGCGCGGCCTCAATGATCTGCAGCGACCTGATAATCTCCTCCACCTTGTATCCACTGCTCCCCTCGCCCCGGATCGCCGCCGCAAACGCCTTGATCGACGACCTCCCCTCCGGCCCGTACCCGGGCACTTGCGCCGAAGGTATGTCAAACGTGCGCGTCGGCGCCCCCGACCACTCCGGATGCTCGCTCTTGATCGTGCACACCCCTCCGTCCACATCCCACTTGATCCAGCCCAGCGACCCGCGCAGCCCGACTGAGATCTCCCCGTCCCCCGACGTGAAGTATCCTGCATGAAGGCTGCCGATCATCCCGTTGTCAAACCCCAACGAGACCGCCGCCGCGTCCTCCACGTCGATGTCATGCCCCCCGACATTGGCCTCGATCGCCGCAACCCGCGCTACGTCCGCTCCCGTCATATACCGCATCAGGTCGAACCAGTGGCAGCCCAGAAAGTTGAGAATCCCTCCGCCCGCATTTTCCCGGCTGAAATACCAGTTCTGCGGGTCCCGTCTCGCCACGCTCGAAGTCAGAAAACGGAACTCAATCGAATACGGCTTCCCTAACAGCCCCGCCGCCCACGTCTTCTTGATCAGGTTCGCGATCGGGTGAAAGCGCCACGTGTAGCCGCACGAAAAGTGCAGATTGTTCCGCCGCACAGCCTCGGCCACAGGTTCAAGCTGGCTGGAGTGCACCGCATACGGCTTCTCCCCCCACACATGCACCCCGGCCTCCGCCACCTGCACCATCCACGCGGGCATATCCTTCAAATAGGTGGACACCAACACCGCATCCGGCTTCGCCTCCGACAGTAGCTCCCCCAGGCTGTCGTAAAACGGCACGTCCTGAACATCCGCCTTCAAGTTCGGCTTCACACCTTCAGGATCGGGATCGTAAAACCCCACCAACTCAATCTCATCCGACAACAACATCAACGTGTCCCGGTACATGTTCGCGTGCATCAGCGAAACACCCGCCTGCGCAAATCTCAGCTTTCCCATAGTTGACGTTTTCTCCAACTGCATTGACCAAACTGCTTGTTCTTGAAACCGATTCCCTCCGCAAACCGCCGCTATCTCATGTCTCGGCCCAAATCTCGTCGGCGATCAAACACGAACTGAGCGGCCGCCCCACCAGCGCAATCCAGTCCTGGCGGGCATAAAGGTCGCCGGGCACCATCTCCCCGTTCACCTCAAGACCGGCCCCGTTGGCCACAACAAACAGGCAGTACGTGTACAATCCCGACCTTCCCGCCACGCCGTGATGAACAAACGGCGCCTCCAAATCGGTCCACGCCGCCCCCACGGTCCCGTCCACGCTGTCAATCGAGTAGCCCAGCCTCTGCCGCATATCTCCGCACCGACCAAACCGCGCCGTGATCACCCGAGTGCCGCAAGCCGCCAGCGAATTGTCGCTGTCCCGGTACATCCTGTCGTAAAGCCACTCCGCCATCTCCGGGTTGTCCGTATACACCGCGCTCGCCGGCGCCGACGGCATGCACCCCGGCTCAATATGCAGAAAGCCCGCATGACCACCCCCCGCCGGGCTGTACTCCGTCTCAAACAGGCTGAAGCGCGCACAATCCTCCTCCGCCCCCGCCTCCCGCAAATACAGCAAATAATGAATCCCACTCCAGATCGGCCTCTGTTCACCCATCTCCCGAGTCACGCCCCGCCTCCATTCCTGCCTCCATTCCCTCCACCCAACTTCCCCCAAACATCCCGCCAACCACTGACCACTGCATTTTGGGCGGTCGGCCGCAAGCGGCCTCCCTTGTGCGGGGGCTTCGCCCCCGCAACGCCCCCTCCTACACCAGCCTCATCGACCAGGTGACCTCGTTCCAGCATCGTGCCTGCCCCAAAGTACTTCGCCCAAGCCGACCTCGTGGCAAACATGAACCCAAAACCCATCGCCCCCCATCCCGAAAAACCATCAAAATCCCGCAAATCCTGATTCAGACAGCAAAAAATGGATGTTCTTCGCGCCCCTTCGCGTCCCTTCGCGGATAAAGGTTTTGAAGTTCCTCGTGGCCCTTCGCGGATCGAATGGTTCTGTTTCTCACAACCCCAAAATGTCAACGGAGCCTAAAACCTACTCCCCATTACCAACTGCCGTCACCCGCTTCCGAAAATGCCCAAACACCTTCCGGATCCCCGCCGCAATATCAGCCGCGTCCTCATCGTCCATACTCGGATGCATCGAAAAGCTGAATCCGCGCCGCATCAGCTTCTCCCCATTCGGGCATTCAACCAGCTTGTAGTCCAACGGCTTCTCACGCCCGTAGTCAAAAGGAAACCGGCTGCGCCCGTAACAGTTCGGCGCCGACAGAAACTCGTTGCGATACAGCGGCCCCTCCTTGCCAGACCCGATGTACGGGCCGCCCGCCGGAATCCCCTCGTGGTTGAGCGCCTCGGCAAACTCCCACGCATCGCACTCCATCCTGTCCGTGTCCAGCGTCATCCCCAGCACCCAGTGCGAGTGCCGGTCCCCCTCCCGCACCCGCTGCGGCCTGATCTCATCGATATCCTCTACCTGCTCCATGATCTGCTGCGCCGCACTGATCTTCTTCTCGATATACCCGTCCACCTTCTTCAGCTGCTCGATCAGGACCGCCGCCATCAGATCGTTCATCTTGTAATTTGGCGCCAGGAAATAGTTGGCGTATGGCCGTCCCTCGAATGGCCCGCCATTGCGCGGCAGCGCGCAGTCTGAGAAGATCAGTGCCCGCTCCCACAACGTCTCGTTGTCGGACATAACTGCGCCGCCGCCCCCTGCCGAAAGATGTTTCCCCCCAAAACTGAAGCCGTTTATGTCGCCCATCGAACCGACAACCTGCCCCTGGTATTCGGCAAAGTGGGCCTGGCAGCAGTCCTCAATCAGAAAAAGACCGTGCCGGTCCGCAATGTCGCGCAGCGCCGCCATATCACAGGGGTTGCCAAAAAGATGCACCGCGATAATAGCCCGCGTCCTCGGCGTTATCTTCGCCTCGACGTCCGCCGGGTCCAGCGTGAACGTGTCGTCAATGTCGGCAAACACCGGCACGCAGTTGTGCAGCAGCGTACCGATGATGCTGCCCCCCGACGTCCACGGCGTAACGATGATCTCGTCCCCCGGATCCGGGTTGATCGCCCCCACACAAGTGTGCATCGCCGCCGTCCCCGAAGTCACCGTCACCACGTGCGCAACCCCGTGCCGCGCCGCAAACAGCTCCTCAAACTGCCTCACCTTCGGCCCTTTCCCCAGCGCACCCGACCGGATCACCTCCGAGACCGCCTCGATATCCCCGTCCCCAAAATAATGGCTCGGTCCAAAGGGCAGCGTCCGTACCGGCGCGCCCCCATTCATCGCTAACTGTTCGCCCATGACAACCTCTCTCCTTCGCGGTTGATTTCTCCCTGCTCAGTTTCGCCTTCGTCCAGCAGCCCCGCCATGATTCCGACCAGCCTCCCTAGATCGCGTGGCAACTGGTACGCCTCACTGTCCTTCGTAACCGTCTTCTGTCCTCTGTCCAGTACACCGAATTGCCAGTTAGGCCCGGCTGTGACCACTCCGAACAACCGCGTCTGCACGCCCTTGGCAAAACCCGCCGTCTTCGGACCCCCCAGGGCGCGACCGGCACGCAGCGCCTTCCTCGCCCGCCGCGGATGAACCGGTTCGACTGTTGGCATGGCAAACAACTCACTCACAGCCACCAACTGGACCGCCAGCTTCCTGAAACCGCTTTCCATCTCCTCGTTCATTACCCCGGTCACAACAAGGTCGTGCCTGCCCCGCAGCAAATAGTCCACCGTGCCTTGCAGGCGCCCGCCCGAAACCGCGTACTCGATGTTCATCTTGAACCTGACCTGGTCGAGAACGGCAAACAGAACCGGTGTCACATAGAACGCGCGCCCACTCGCTTCATTGTTCATCGGCACAAAGGGCAACCGTTCCCGCATCTGCGCACGCATCTGCTCAACCTGCGCCGCAAAACGCGGGTCCTCCTTCGACTGTAATGACAAGGGGGCGCTGCGATAGCGGTAGCCTAATTCGGCAAGTATCTCTTCAGTCTCTGAATTCTGCTCGAGGATCTGGGAAAACGTATAGGGAGTTCCTTCTCGGAGTACCATGAATCTCCAGCGCTGGTACGCCATTTCCGGCCCAACGGCCAGTCACTGCCGCGTGGACGTCGCCGCCTACCCACGCAGCCAGGCCGGTTAGAGCCCTTCTTTCGCTTCCCAGTTGGAAAAGAGTTGGCGCCCAACCCGCGGCCCAACGTGCCTCCATCCTAGCAAAGCGTCCGTCGCATGTCAAAGTGATTCGAATGTGCAGGAGCGAATAGCCAAGGGCAAAAGTCTGGTACTTTCTGAGGAAAAGGAAGAGGAACTGCCCGAGCTATACTGAGCCTTCAAGCCCGGACCCGGTTGAAACTTGGCCTCGCTCGATTCAATCGACCTTTCACCAGATTGAAACTCATTTCTTGACAGAGAGAGCGTTGACTTCAGCCGTAGCTGTGCCGGCAGGCAGCTGTGCTAACACATCCAGATACCACCACCAATGTTCAGGTGTTACGCCTCCGGCACGCTCGCGCCAGCTGGCCAAGTCTGCGATCGCTTGAACGGCCTCGTAGAATGTCTGAGCCTGCTGCAGCAGCTTTCGATCTGCACGAGCAAGGCGTGCCTTCTGTTCACTGTCCAGGAGACGACCGGCCCTGTGCAGTTCGCTGCGAGCCAATAGCATTTGCAAATGCTCCATGCCGCTCACCTCGGGAAAGTCAACGTCTTCTTCATACGCCGACAGTTTCTCTTCGACCGTCGTCATTGCAGGCCCTCTTCAAGGGTTCCCATACTGTCAAGGGCAGCATCGCCTGGCTTCCAGCGCAACTGCTCTTGAATCTAACCAACTGTGTCTGCCCTGGCAACCGTCATTTCGTCCCATCAGATGGCTAGGGCTCGTTGACGTTTCAACCAGCCATCCCAACCGTAGGGGCACCCCTTGTGGGTACCCTGGTTGTTGCCTCCCTTGTGTGCCCTTCGCGTGACTTCGCGGATCAAAGGTTATGTCTACAACAAGATTCAAGCGAAAACCATCCCGAACAGGCCTGCAGACGTTATGTCCCTGTTGAATTTCGTACGGCCTTACCGAAATGTAAACGGAACCTAGTATGTCGTCTAACTGATATCCAAGCTGAACGCTTCTGGCTGTCAACGCGAATTGAACCCTTTCTCGAGTAGCGGGACATTCAATCCAGGTAAGCCGTTAGCCCTCCCCCGCGCGGCAGTCTCTTACTCAAGCTTCGTCCCCGCCGGCCCAACTACGACCCAAACGCAAACTACAACTGCAACCCCAAAATTTTGGCAACACGCTAAGCCTGTTCTATCATTGCTCCCAACCCGAAACAATCGACTTCCACGCTCTTTCCACAAACCCGCCAGGTTCCGTTCGCCCGTCGAACGAGACCCGTTGAGAATCATAATTGTGCGACAGCTCGCGAAGTGGTCGCCGTCCATCTTGCTGCAGCAGTAAACGCTGAATGCCGTGTTACCTGCGTGCCTGGAGGCACCACGGCCCCCTGAAATCAGCCAAAGGGATCCACCACATCTGGAAACACAGGGGCAGAAAACCTTGCCCCTGACTCAACAAAACACTTCAAAGGAGACAAAGTATGTCCCAACGCACACCCCTCCATCAAAACATGAGCCGCCGTGACATGCTGCGGCTTACGGGAGTTGGCGCAGCCGGCGCCGCGCTGGCTGCCTGTGCAGCCCCCGCAGCCGCACCCGCCTCCGGCGATTCCGCCCCCGCCATGGAGCCGGTCACCGTAATCGCCACCACATCCATGCCCGTCAACACCTTCGACAACGCTCTGGAGCGCTCTATGGAGCGTATCCCCAATATCGCCATGGAAGTCAACGCCAACGGCTGGGGCGAAGGCGGCTGGGATGGCTACTCCGACACCCTGCTCACCCGCATCGCCGGTGGCGAACAGATCGACGTCATCATGATCGCCATCGAAGGCCTCCGGCTCCTCACCGCCAAGAACGTCCTCGTGGCCCTGGACGACTTCCTTGCCGCAGATGAGCCCGCCAATGAAATCCTCCAGAACGACGTCCACGTTACCCTCCGCGAAATGCTTCAGGTCGACGGCAAGCAGTACGAGTACCCCTTCTCCTGGAATAACATGGTCATGTACTACAACACCGCCGTGTTCGAGGAAGAGGGACTGGATCCGCCCTCGACCGACTGGACGCGGGACGATTTCCTGCAGACCTGTATCAGTGTAGCCAACGTCACCGGTGGCGCCGACGACCGCTTCGCCTACTCCTTCTGGGGCGCCGGCATGTTCGGCATGGCCGCCTGGTACTTCAACAACGACGTCTCACCCATGTCGGATGACTGGATGGACTCGAACCTGCTCGACCCCAAGGTGGCCGAGACAGTTCAGTTCATGGCCGATCTCATCCTCGAGCACAAGGTTGCCCCCAGCCCCGAAGGCTGGGATGAATGGGCGCAGTTCCACGCCGGCAACCTCGTCATGCGCACCTGCGGCCGCTGGTGCATCGGTGGTTCTCTCGAAGCCGAATTCGACACCTACGACATCCAATACCAGCCGCATCGGGCAGGACCCCTCAAGACCGTGGCCGGCACCGACGGCTGGGGCGTCTCCACTTCCAGTGAGAGCCCGCAGGAGGCCTGGGAGGTCGTCAAGCTCCTTTCCGACACCGACACCTCCATCGACATGGTCCAGCTCGGCGGTAACATTCCCGCCCTGCGCTCGGTCGCCGAAATGCCAGTCTTCGCCGAGTTCGGCCCGCCCAACACCGCGCTCTTCTACGAATCGCTCGACTTCGCAGCCACCGTGCCGTCCCCCACCAACTTCAACATCGTCGAGCCCATTCTCAACCGCAACTACGCCACAATCTGGAATGGCGAACGCACCGTTGAAGAGGCCCTTCAGGCTGCCCACGATGAACTGCAGCCCGAAATGGATAAACTCAAGCAGGCATAGTCAGATCAATTGAGGGATGGCGGGTTGCCGGCGGCAGGGCGCCCCGTGCGCTTTGACCGCCCGGCAATCCGCCCCCTTCTGATCCCGCCGCACAGGACATGCCATGACGTCAACAGCACTGTCTGAAGAGAAAATCAGCAGACAGGCCCAACCCCATAAGCTGACCACACTGGCGCGGCGCGAAGCATGGGCCGGCTATCTCTTTGCCACGCCCGCCCTGCTCGGCCTCCTCGTCTTCACCGCCTTGCCCATCGTCGCCTCCCTTGTCCTCATCTTCCTCCACTACGATCTCCTGACGCCCCCAAAGTGGGCCGGCGTCGAAAACGTCACCCGCCTCACGACCGATTCCAGGATGTTCAGAATCTACTGGAACTCGCTGCGGCTCACAGTCGGCGCTACTCTCCTCAACAACGTCCTCGGCCTCCTCCTGGCCGTGGGCCTCAACCGCGCCATGCCCTGGGGTTTGCGTTATGTCCTCCGTACCTCTATCTTTTTCCCGGTCATGACCACGACCGCTTCCTTGGCCGTCGTCTGGCGCTTCCTCCTCACCCAGGACCGGGGTGTCGTCAACTTCCTTATCGGCCAGATCGGTCTCGATCCCGTGCCCTGGCTCAGCAGCTCAACCTGGGCCCTCGTCTCCGCCATGATCTACGACGTCTGGAAGAGCTGCGGCTATCTCATGGTCATCTACCTGGCCGGTCTTCAGGGCATTCCCACGGTCTACTACGAAGCCGCCCGCATTGACGGCGCCGGATTCTGGCAACAGTTCCGTAACGTAACGCTCCCACTCATCTCGCCCACCGCTTTCTTCGCCATCGTCATCTCTCTCATCGGCGCATTCCAAATCTTCGACAACGTCTGGGTACTCACCGAAGGCGGCCCGGGGGACGCCTCCCGCGTTATCGCCATGTATATCTATGAAAAGGCTTTCCGCGGCTTCGAGATGGGCTACGCCTCCGCCGTTTCCTTCACCCTGTTTGTCATTCTGATCACGCTCACACTGCTGCAATTCCTCGGCGCACGGCGCTGGGTTCACTATGAATAACGCGCCGCCCTGCTCGGCGCGGCCCCATCTGACGACTTCCAGGACAAGGCCAGGCTGATGGCAACCACAACAGGGACCGCGACCCAACCTGTTACACTTCGCACAAGATACAGAAAGTCCGGCTGGCTCCGGCTCGGCGAGGCCCTCCTGTGGCTGCTCCTCATCGGCATCGCCATCATCGAGATCGCACCCATTAGCTGGATGTTCTCGACCTCGCTCCGCGATCCCAAGAACTCCTTCGATCTTCCCCCCGACTTCTGGCCCACAGCCCTGCACTGGCAGAACTATGTCGCCGTCATAAACTCTCCCGACATCGAGTTCATGTTGTTCTTCTGGAACAGCCTCAAAATCGCGCTCATCGTCACCGCCGCCCAACTCCTCACCTGCTCGATGGCGGGCTACGCCTTTGGCCGCCTGCGTTTTTTCGGACGCGACATCCTTTTCGGTCTGTTCCTCGCCTCCTTGATGGTCCCCGCGACCGTGACCCTGATCCCTTCATTCATCATCATCCGCTCCCTCGACCTCATGAACACGCACTGGGCGCTCATCCTCCCCAGCGTCACCAGCGCCTTCGGCGTCTTCCTCCTCCGCCAGCACTTCAAGTCCTTGCCCGAGGAGCTCCTTGACGCTGCCAAGATCGACGGCGCCGGCTACTTCCGCATCTACTGGCAAATCCTGCTCCCCTTGACCGGCCCCGCCCTCTCTGCCCTCGGCATATTCACTTTCCTCGCCTCCTGGAACAACTTTGTCGGGCCCCTGCTCTTCCTGCGCGACTGGGACAAATTCACATTTCCCATCGCCATCGCCACCATTCGCGGCTACATGGGCTCCGGCAACCAATCGGAAGTCCTCGCCGGCATCATGATCTCCATCTTCCCGCTCCTCGTCACCTTCCTGCTGGCCCAGCGATGGATCGTCCAGGGCGCGGCCATCACCGGTATGAAGGGATGACGACGCAGCCGGGCATCACCTCAGGCACATACGTCGTTCAAGTCGGACAGACCCTCTGGGAAAACCTGCCCCAGTTGCTCTGGGGTGCCCTGCTCTTCACGCTCGTCTGCATACCTGCCTCCTTCCTCTTCACGCTGGGACTGTTCATCCCAACGCTCCTCGTGGCCTCCATCACCATCGGCCCAGCCTGGACCGCTCTTCTCGCCTTCGACATGCGCCTCCTCCAGGGAAGAGTGCCGCGCCAATTTTCACTCTTTGACGACTTTCGCCAGTCCTGGCGTCGCAGCACGCTGTTGAGCCTCCTGACCATCTTTCCACTGCTCGCTCTCATCACAACACTGCCAGCACTCCTATCCCCCCCGATTGCCCCAATTGTCTGGATCGGCCTGGGCGCCGACCTCCTGGGATGCGCCGTCATGGCAACGCTCTCCTTCTACGCCTTCCCCTCCCTGCTCCAGCACCCGCACCAAGGCGTCCGCGCCGCCATTCGCGACGCTCTGATCCTCGCCAGCCGCCATCCCGCCAACAGCCTCGGCCTGCTCGCCATAGGCATCCTCTTCAGCTTCTGCATTGCCTACGTCAGCCCGGCCCTGCTCCTCCTCCTGCCAACCGTCTACGCCCTCTTCATCGCCGCCAACCACCTCCTCGTCCTCCAAAAAGAGGCCCCACCATAGATCAGTCCCCCCCATCGCACTTCACCGACCACCGACCACCGACCACTAACTACTGACTACTGCCCTTCCGGAGATTCACATGGAGCACTTCCTCTACCGCAACGAAAAAACCAACCAGATCAGCTTCCCCCTCGGCGGCATCGGCACCGGCTGCATCGGCCTCGCCGGCAACGGACGCCTAATCGACTGGGAAATCTTCAACCGCCCCAACAAGGGCAGCGTTAACGGCTTCTCCCACTTCGCCATCCGCGCCGAAAACAACGGCGAAGTCACCGACGCCCGCATCCTCCACGGCGACCTGCACTCGCCCTACCAGGGAGAACTCGTCGCGCCCACCTTCAGCACCTTCGGCTGGGGCCCCCGCCGCGAATACCTGACCGGCCTCCCCCACTTCCAAAGCGTCGACTTCCGCGGCCAGTTCCCCATAGCCGAACTCACGTACCGCGACGAAACCTTCCCCGGCCAGGTCCAGCTCACCGCCTTCAACCCCTTCATCCCCACCAACGAGGACGACTCCGGTATCCCCGCCGCCTTCTTCGAATTCAGCGTCACCAATACCACCGCCGCCGATAACACCTACACCATCGCCGGCGTGCTCACCAACCCCCTACCCGCCACCAACCTCAACACGGTTGAAGCCAACCCGTGGGGTCATACCCTCCGCCTCTCCACCGACGGCCTCCAACCCGACGATCCCGCCTACGGCAACCTGACCCTCGCCACCGACGCCGGCCTCGCCGGAGATGTCGACGTCAGCTGGCAGCAAAACTGGTTCCGCGGCGCCTGGTTCGACAACCTCGAAGTCTACTGGAAAGACCTCAATACACCCGGGCCCTTCCAGAACCGTGCGTACGACACCGGCGAACAGAGGGCCGGCGGCGCCCGCTTCACCGAACAGGACACAGGCCTGCTCGCCGTCCACCTGCCCGTCGCCGCCGGCGAAACCCGCCGCGTCCGCTTCCTCATCAGCTGGAGCTTCCCCAACTGCGAGAACTACTGGAAAGAAGAGCAGGCAGACGCGCCAAACTGGAAAAACTACTACGCCACCTGCTGGCAGGACTCCTGCGCCAGCGCCCAGTACGCCATCGAACACTGGCCCCGTCTCTACGACGAGACCAAACGCTTCCAGGATGCCCTCTTCGCCTCAACCATCCCCGCCGCCGCCCTCGACGCCGTCTCGGCCAACATATCAATCCTCAAATCGCCCACCGTCCTCCGCCTCGAAGACGGCACCTTCTACGGCTGGGAGGGTCTCCACCCCGACGAGGGCTGCTGCGAAGGCAGCTGCACACACGTCTGGAACTACCAGCAGGCGCTCCCCTTCCTCTTCCCCGCCCTCGAGCGCACCATGCGCACCGCCGACTACCGCTACAACCTCCTCGAAAACGGCGCCATGCCCTTCCGCATCCAGCTCCCCCTCGGCTCCGACCCCTGGCCCTTCCGCCCCTGCTGCGACGGCCAGTTCGGCGGCGTCATGAAGACCTATCGCGACTGGAAAATCAGCGGCGATCACGAATGGCTGCGCTCCATCTGGCCCGGCGTGAAGAAGTCCCTCGAATACGCCTGGAGCCCCGACAACATCGACCGCTGGGACCCCGACAAGTCCGGCGTCCTCACCGGTCGCCAGCACCACACCCTCGATATGGAGCTCTTTGGCCCCAACTCCTGGCTCACGGGCTTCTACCTCGGCGCCCTCAAGGCCGCCTCCGAAATGGCCGAATCCATAGGCGATGTGTCAACCGCCTCCCAATACCATGCCATCTTCGAACGCGGCAAAGCCTGGGTCGACGCCAACCTCTTCAACGGCGAGTACTACGTCCAGCGCGTCGACCTCGGCGACCGCGCCCTCGTCGAGTCCTACGGCCCCCAGGACGACGCCCTCAAGGGCGGCTCCGCCCTCGACGCCTACTGGAACGCCGAACACAGCGAGATCAAATACCAGATCGGCGAGGGCAGCAGCATCGACCAGGTCCTCGCCCAGTGGCACGCCTCCCTCTACGGCCTCGGCGACCTCCACGACCCGGATCAGGTCAAGCAGGCCTGCGCCGCCATCTACAAGTACAACTTCGTTCCCGAGATGAGCCAGGTCTACAACCCCTGCCGCATCTACGCCCTCAATGACGAAGGCGGCCTCGTCATCTGCGCCTGGCCCGACGACGTCGAAAAGCCGCTCATCCCCGCGCCCTACTCGCAGGAAACCATGAACGGCTTCGAATACGCCGCCGCCAGCCACATGATCATGGTCGGGCTCGTCGACGAAGGCATGCGCTGCGTCGAGGCCGTCCGCCACCGCTACGACGGCGAGCGCCGCAACCCTTGGAACGAGTTCGAGTGCGGCAACAACTACGCCCGCAGCATGGCATCCTACGCCCTCCTCAACGCCTTCTCCGGCTTCCAGTTCGACATGGTCAACGGCGGCCTCGGCTTCCAGCCCGTCCAGCCCCGCAACGGAGAATTCCGCACCTTCTGGTCCCTCGACTCCGGCTGGGGTCAGTTCCACATGACCCCGCAGCAGTCTTCCCTCGAAGTCCTCTACGGCTCCCTCACCCTCCGCAGCCTCCAGCTGCCCTTCCTTGCCGGCGCCACCGTATCCGCCATCACCCTTGACGGCGAACCAATCGCCTTCCAAAAACAGAACGGCGCCATCAGCCTGCCCGCCAAAACCGAAATCCAGGCCGGCCAGACCTTGCAACTGCTCTATGCGTGATCAGCCAACTCTCTTTCCATAGCGCAAATGGGCTTCCCCCCAGCCCCCCCGTAGGGGCACCCCTTGTGGGTGCCCTCGTACGCGCCACCCCTCCGCACCTCACGGCACCCCCCCGCAGGGGCACCCCTCGTGGGTGCCCTCGTACGCGCCACTCCTGCGCACCTCACGGCACGCCCCCGTAGGGGCACCCCTTGTGGGTGCCCTGGTCCATACGCGCCACTCCTCCGCACCCCACAGCACCCCCCGTAGGGGCACCCCTTGTGGGTGCCCTTTCCCATCCACCACACCCCTCCGCGCCCCTTCATGGCTGTCCAGGTTCACCCAGGCGTCAACGCTTCCTGCCCAAGGCAGACAAGGACCTCCTTGCCGGTGGCCTGGCTTTGTACTGCGGTTCCGGTCACGCGCAGAGCAACCAGTATGTCGTTTCACACCCAACCATATATAATGCCCCAATCGTTACAGACGCGGACACTTTCCAGCAGGTTTCTGCGCGGCCGCGCAAGCAGTTCATTTCGGAGGCAAAGAAAATGCGGCCAAATTCTAAGACTATCCCGGGAATGCTCACCGTCGACGACCTGCGCACCGCCGCAGAAGACGGCGCCATCGACACCGTCATCCTCGCCTTCCCCGACCCCTACGGTAAGCTCATGGGCAAGCGTCTCGACGCCTCCTTCTTCCTCTCCGACGTCGCCAGCGGCACACACGCCTGCGACTACCTCTTCACCGTAGACATGGAGATGGAACCCGTCCCCGGTTACCGCTTCTCAAACTGGGAATCGGGCTACGGCGACGTCCACCTGGTCCCCGATCTCGCCACCCTCCGCAAGCTCTCCTGGCTCGACCGCACCGCCATTGTCCTCTGCGACGCCCAACTCGATCCAACCCACGAGCCCGTTGCCGTAGCCCCCCGGTCGATCCTTCGCAAACAGCTCGACCGTCTGCACGCCCACGGCTATGCGGCCATGGCCGGCTCAGAACTGGAATACTTCCTGTACCGCACCTCATACCTCGACGCGGCCCGCAACGACTATCGCAATCTTGCCGAAGTCGGATGGTACCGCGAAGACTACCACCTCCTCCAGGCCGCGCGCACCGAGGACCTCAACGGCGCATTCCGCCGCCACCTCGCCGCCTCCGGCGTCCCCGTCGAGTCCACAAAGGGTGAGTTCGGCAAAAACCAGCATGAGCTCAACATCCGCTACGCGCCAATCCTCGAAATGGCCGACCGCCACCTCCTGCTCAAACAGGCAGTCAAGGAAATCTCAGACCAGCTCGGTTGCAGCGCCACCTTCATGGCCAAGCCCGACGCCGCCGAAGCCGGCTCCAGCGCCCACCTCCACGTCAGCCTCTGGTCGACCACCGGCGCAGAGCTCACCAACGCCTTCCCCGGCAGCGGTGACCTCTCCGGCATCGCCTGCTCCGACCTCTTCCGCTGGTTCCTCGGCGGCTGGATGCACTACGTGCCCGAGCTCATGGTCTGCTACGCCCCAACCGTCAATTCTTACAAGCGCTTCGAAGCCGGCAGCTGGGCCCCAACCGCACTCGCCTGGTCCCCCGACAACCGCACCGCCGGCTTCCGCATCGTCGGCACAGGACCCAGCCTGCGCATCGAATGCCGCATTCCCGGCGCCGACGTAAACCCCTACCTCGCCTACGCAGCCGTCATCGCCTCCGCCCTCGCCGGCATCGAGCAACAGATCGAGCCCCCGCCCCCACACATCGGCGACGTCTACGCCGCCGCCGGCATCCAGATGCTCCCCGCCACCTTCGAAGAAGCCGTCACCAACTTCGCCGCCAGCGACCTCGCCCGCTCCGCATTCGGCGAATACGTCGTCGAACACTACACCCACTTCTTCACCACCGAAGCCCGGGCCTACCGCAACGCCGTCACCGACTGGGAACGCACCCGCTACTTCGAGCGCATCTAGTTGATTCGAGCAGCTCGCAGGCTATTGATGGCGCTTCCGAAAGCGAGGAAATTGTACGACCCCAACAGATACCCCCAAGCCGGAACCCGAACCGAGTCCGCCGCATTCTCCAACATTCCGCCCCCAACCATCTTCCCCATCCCTTATCACCATTCCCTCTGCAAGCGGTGTCACTGGGTTGCGGAAGCTGAGACTTTGATGCAGTCATTCAAGCCTGTATAAGACTCTGGGCCCGACTTACAGCGGCTGCCGTTTCCAGGCCCGGAATTAGGTTGGCGTGAATTACGGTCGGGCTCACCGCTATCCGAAAGTTCCCCAAAGAAAGAAGGAGAGCCCTGTCAGGATTATGAGCCCAATCTTTATCAAAAACCATACCGCGCTGATCATGATGTAAATGACGAGGCAGTTCCAGATCCAGACAGGCAATGGCAGCGGGTTCGTCTGAAAATCGGTGATCAGGCTCTTGATCGTTTTTCGGCTGGGTTGCCGCGATGGACCGTTGTCGTCGTTAAATCCATCGTCATAGCTTAAAAGTCCGTAAGGTGAAGGATGCATTTTCGATGTTTCTCCTTTGCGTTTTGTCAGCCATACCTGCAAGTGATTTCAACTGCTGCGGTGCGAAGTGCACGGGTAGGGATCATGTTTCGTTCAGACGAACGCATCAGTCTTCGAGTACACTTCGCACCGGGTGTAATCAAGCGGTCAAGGGGTGAATGCGACCCACTCTGGTTGTCTGATCTTTACTGGAGCATGTAGGTAATCTGGAGTTGCATCGCCAGCGTGAGCTCCCCGATGCTGAAGGCGCCGGCGGACTCAGCTACAGCCATATCGGAAAAGCTGTTGTCGAAGTATCCGCCGCCGTGACCGATGATTTCGCTGATTTCACTCACTTCACCAACGCTTAGGCCTATCAGGGCGGCCAGTTCCTCCGCTTTGGCACGGGCATCGGCGACAGCCATTGCACGCACCCTGGACTCGACGGCAGCCGGACTGTCCAGACTGAATTTGACGCTGCCGATGGCGTTGGCTCCGGCTTCAATTGCGGCATCGAGAACGTCGCCGATGTTGTCCAGGTCGCGAATGGTGACATAGGCGGTATTGCGGACACGGTACTGCACCTGCTCCTCTGGCAGCAGGCCCTCTGGCCCGTAGCGCTCGGCGGAAATGTCAAAATGTCTGGTCTGGATGTCTCTCTCCTCAATGTTTTGGGCGATCAGGGCGGCCTTAACCGCTTGCATAACTTCGTTGGCCTCGGAGCTGGCTTCTCTCACGGTGGTTCGTAGCACGACGACGCCGATTCTGGCGGTGGCAATGTCCGGTTCGATGTTGACGACGCCTTCGCCGACAACCGTCACGGACTGCGTGGAGGCGGAAGCGGCCGTCTTCTGGCTTGCCAGGGCAGCGGGCGCCGGTGGGGGGCCGGCAACGAAATACAGGACCGTCAGGGTGATGGCAGTGGCTGCAGCCAAGCAGATCGCTGTCCTGGTCCATTTTCTGCGTTGCATCCGGATGTTCTCCTTGTGTAAGCGTTTACCCGACTTGCGATTCAGATTTTCGGCGGGTCACGTGTTCTGTCTGCCTCCGGGGTACAGCCGGCGACCTCTGCAACCTGTCTGACCGGCTCAGGAAGGGCTGCAACACACTTACAATTACAGACATTTTCTACCTCGCGAGTGCAGCCCATGCTCGAGCTCTTGCAGACTCGTGAGGACGATAACCTCGTCTGCGGCTCCTGAAGCCGGCGGGCAAGGGTTCTTCACGCCTCTTAATCCTCTTTGCCGTAATTTGCATTTGCCCGGTAAGGGCCATCAAGCACTACGCAGAAGGCGGTAACTACCCAAACGAGGAGGGCATTCTCTCTAGGGTCAAAGTCCGCGAGCCACGCACGTGACCCGTATATTCAGCATTACGCCCGCAAGTACCAGTCCCCATGTCCTGTCCTTGCCTGTCAGTTTCATTCCCATGCTTTTCTCCCTGGTTTAAAGAGTTTCTGGGAGCAATGAAGCGAGATCACAGTGTGATGCGCCGACTCGCAGCCGTGGCCCCGGGCCATGATTTCACTGATGTCTTACGCGCCGGCGCCGCCGGGAGCCCGCCCGCCTCTCTGTCTGGCCGGCTCGAGGGCGAAGGCCGCTTTCAACGAGTTGGCGACTTCCACTTCGTTCATGCTATTGGTTGCTGCGGAACCGGCATTGCCGAAGAAGCGGTAGATGCCGGGGGATTCCAGGCCTTCGAGGGCGATGCATCCTCCTGCGGGGGCGGCTACGCCGGACGATGAGATGTCTTCGGACAGGGATCTGATTGGGCCCGGCGTCATCTCGAGCAGGCCGGCCATGCGCGCGGCGCGTGTGCGGGCATCGTTGAGCGCAGCCTGCATGGCTTCTTCCTCAAGCGCGGCACAGTCCTCTACCATGAAGACAAACCTGGCTGCCCGGATGTTGGGGCCTCTTCTGTCTTCCATCGCGTCCAGTACGGCCTGCAGCATTGTGCGCAGGCCGGCAACGTCGGAGTAGGTGAAGCTGATTTCTCCCGACGAACTGTTGGAGCCGTAGGCCTAGTCGGTGCTCAGGATATTGACCTCGATGCTCTTTTCGTCAACGCCGTTCTTGACCAGGAGATTCCGGACGTCCTCCAGGTCGGCGGGCTGGACGAAAGCCAGTTCGGGTCCGCCCGCTCCGTAGGTTGGTTCTTCGTTGACGTAGAGGTCGCCGAGAACGCTGTCGGGGGGCGCTGATGCGGCGCCGTACCCCAGCGCGGTGATGGTTGCGCCTTCCTCAACGGGCGATGCGCCGTAACCGATCGCGGGCACAACCAGGAGCGCGAGCAGGAATGACATGACAATCAGTCTGGTTTGCATTTTCCGTATCCTTTGCGAGTGTGCTGCCCGGCTGAAAGTGAATCGGAGTATGGCGACCGGGATTCCGTTTGCGCCGGCTAAAGCAGCGTTGCCAGGTCCCGTGACTGAACTACCGGCTGCGCTCATTCCGGCGAGATGCAATCCGCGCCTAAGAGCGCGTCAAATGTGCGAAAATACAGAAAGGATTCATGGCTGACGCCAGGAATTTCGCCGGCCAGCTTTAAGATATGATCCTCGCGGGAGATTGTTACGCGAGGATTGCTGCCCTCCACTTCCAGCCAGGTATACGCCTGCAAAGATTCGTCAAACACCCATTCATACAGCTCTACCTCAATCACGTTTTCAAGCGGGCGGACCAGGTTTCGACCACGCTCTGAAACCACCGACGCCGTTGTGAAGGCCGCCAGCATAAATTCATGCTCATGTCCTACCAGCCAAGGCTCAAAACGCCCATCAACGTTAACTGAAACTGTCCACATATACTCCACGAGAGTATTGCCAACGCCGTCCCTGTTGAATGTCATCATTTCGGGAATCTCTCGAAGATAGAACCTGGCATGGATCGTCTCGCCAACCCGGTTCGACCTTGCCTTGATGATATTGATGTGCCCTGGCAGGTTGTCAACCGCATCCATGGAGGTACAACCTGGATTGCACGCCGTAGAGTATCTCGTGCATTCCACAAATCGATCTGGATCGTGAGGCGGAATCGGATTGCAAGCCGCAAGGACCAACACGAACACGAGCACAACGGGTCTGTTCATCAGATTCTCCCGCATTGGCAGCCGAATTCACCTGTCGCCGCCAGAGAAGCGATCTCCCATGCTGAACAGGGCCAACATGAAGGTGAAGCCGAGCGCGTAGAACATCGCAATCTCGAGTGCCAGTTCCCGATACAGGAATGCAATCAACCCCGAACTGCCGGCCATCACAAAGACGGCAACAGCTATCTTGACTCGCCAGGATATTCTCTCACCATCCAGCATGACGAAAATATAGCTGCCCGTCGCATAGGCGACTAGCCCGCCGGCGAGCAGAGCAATGAAGTGCGGAATGTACTGGGTCAAGGGGTTGTCCAACCTGCCGGCGGTGCTGAATCGCAGCTGCCGCGCCGGCCGGTCAGTTCTGGTGCGGGCGCGGGCCGGCGCGTACGTGCGTTTCGGATTCGACCGCGGACGGGTCGGGCAGGGTGAAGTCGACGCTATATATGTTGCTGGCGCCGGCGTCAATGGCCGCGTCCAGCACGGCGTCGATGCTGTCCAGATCCCGAATGGTGATGAAGATAGTGTTGCTGGCGTGGTAACGCATCTGATCTTCATTCCGCAGGCCGTCCGGGCTGAAGCGTTCGGCATAGATGCTGAAGTGACTGGTCCGGATGTCCGATGCGGCGATGTTGCGGGCGCGGAGCGCGGCCCATACATCCGTCATCACGTCCTGGGCGGCTGAAACGGCTTCCTTCACGGTTGGACGCAGAACTTCCATCCCGATGACAGCCGTTGCCATACCGGGTTCGGTGCCGGCGACGTCTTTGCCCGCAACTGTCACGGGACGCGGACCTGCCGGGGCCAGAGACACCGCATCTGTCAAAGCACCTGTCGGTGCAGAAATCAGGGCGAAAAACGCGGTCAAGGTGAATGCCAGTATCATGCCGATGTCAACTGCCATTTTGAATGGATTCGTTTGCGGCATTGCGTGCCTCCTCGTCGCGGCCGTCATCATTCACTGATGAGAACGCCTCCGCTTTCTCCCTTGACCTGTCCGGCGGTCTCCGCAGACAGGTCGTCCCCCGAAGAGAACGGCAGACAGCGAACTGCTGTTTCGTGTTGTGGCAACGGCGCCGGTGTAAAGGTAGTGTTCAGTTCCAGGAATAGAATACGCGCTTTCAAAGGGGTTTGTCGTGTCCAGATATACCGAATCCGGTACAACGAGGTTCCGAAATCGGTACCTTGGTTGATACAATATCTCTTAGTGGAGATGTAAGCGGCGCGTAGCGCCCACCTGACCTCTGACCGCCGGCAACGAGGAGGAAGCGGTGGAACACAGGACTTTCGGCAGGGTCGTCGCCGCGCTGCGCCGGGAGCAGATCGATTTTGGCAGCGGTCACAGCTGGAGCCAGCGACAGCTGGCCGAAGAGACGGGGTTGACCGTGCGGATTGTGGGCAAGATCGAACGCGGCGAGCAGGCGCGGCTGGACGGGGCGATCCTGGAGGGGCTGGCGCAGGCCTTCCAACTCACACCTTTTGAACGCCGCGAGTTTTTTGCGATGGCGAGCGAGGTGACGGACGCGTCGCTCGTGCGCGGCGCTCTCCGCAGCGAGGATGTTTTCGCGCAGGTCTGGGCGTTGTTGGACACTCTCTGCGCGCCCGCGTTCCTCATGGACCCCTTCGCCGACATCATCGGCGTCAACCGCGCGCTGCTCGCCTTTCACGACTTGGACCTGGCCCAGCTCAAAGCGGCGCGAACGACTGCTGCGGGCGCGAACAACATCGTCTTGCTGCTGGCTCCGGGCGGGCGTCTGCGCGAGATGTTGGGGCGCGGATGGCGGCCCATCGCCCTGGCCAATATGCTGCAATGGCGGGCCATGACACTGCGTTACCGGCACACTGCGCGCTTCCGGCAGCTCTTCAGTGCCCTGTCCGCCTATCCCGACTTTTACGGGCTGTGGGCGGATAGCCACGAGGACGGTTACGACGATTACAGCCGCTTGCGCAGCTATTCCTACCTGCACGGAGCGCACGGGCCGGTGGCGTACACTGTTTTTACCAACACCAGCGTCAGCGCCTACGGCGAGTTGTATCTCTCCACCTTTGTGCCCCAGGATCGCGCCACGACCGTTCTTTTTCAGGAGCTGGCGGGTAAGGGCGGCCAGGCGCTGTCGCTCGCTCCCTGGCCGCATCCCAGCCTGGACTGAGATGGGCAGTCGAGGCTGAGCCGCCTCCTTTGCCGGTGGGTTTGGGCGTACGCCAGGGTCGCCCGCAAAGGGCGTAACTACGAACTGTAGATGGCTTTCAGTCCAGTCTTCTGGGCCCACTTCAAATCGGAGGAATAGAATTGCTTAAGCGAATCACGCTTGTCAAGTTGGTATTGGCTGCTGGCTTGTTGGTTGCGGCTTGCAACCCCATTCCTGAGAAGCCAACACCAACGCCTTTACCAAAGACTGTTGATCGCAATCCGATGCAGATGGACGTGTATGATTTTGCCGGTTGGTTAGCAAGAACGGACATACACGGAGACGAATCAATTGGTCTTGACCGATACGTGGATGCTCTATTGACATTCTCTACTTGCTTAGGAGAAAATCCGGTCGATGATACAAAACGGCAAGAGATACCCCCTGGAGAACTGGCGGCGTCTCAGTGGTGGACGATTTCAATATGGACAAATGCCTTTATTGAGGGGTTGCACGAGGAACCAATTGAAGGCATAGATCCATCGTATATTTCTGTTCTGGAAGCGATGAATGAAATCTGTTTGGAAGACTAGGGGCAGGGCAACTGCATCTACGTCTGGCCGGGCTGTTACTACACCTCGCTCCCCATCCCACAGCTTGTCGGCTGACACCGGGAAGACGGGTCATCCCTGTTCCTTTGGTTCTGTCCGGTCGGGCGCAAGGGCGCTTCGGGTGCTCTTACCGTGAATGGGCGGCTCTTCGCCTGTTTGCTGCAATTTGCAAGGGGAAAACACTGATCAGACTAAAGTCAACGCCCCCTGACCATTAACCACAGCAGTTCATCCCCGCCTCGACAGCGCGCGCATCAGACCGTTCATCATCCTGTGAATCTCAGCGCACTCTTCCAACAAACTGTCGCCGGTCTCGCTCTGGATCAGCTCTAGCCTATTGGACAATGTCACGAAAGTTGCCAACTCGGCCAAAGACCCTCGCGCGATACCAAGCATCTGAAGAAACTCCTCTTTCGAACGCCTCGCCTGCCCCTCTGCAATGTTCGCCGGCACCGAAGCTGCCGCCCGTCGCATCTGCGAAACAAGCCCATACTTCTCCTCGGCAGGAAACCGCCTCGTAATTTCATACGTCCTCACCGTCAAGTCCATCGCCCTCTGCCAAACTTTCAAATCCCGATAAGACCGCATACGCGCCCTGTGACTCTCTTCCATACTTCCAATCGCCTCCTCAGTTCCTTCGTCTCTGACCACTAACTACCGATCACTGCAGTTACTGACTACTGACTACTAACTACTGCAGTTCAATGCCAATCATGCGCCCGCGGCATCTTCACCCCCACCCGTATCGCCCGCAACGAACTGACAATCACATTCGTCGTCCCATCCCACTTCGAGACCGTCCCATTCACCTCGATCACCTGGCTGTCCAGCTCCCGGCTGTACCGCGCAAACACATCCCCCCACAGAATAATCTGCACGTCCCCGTACTCATCCTCAATCGTCACAAACACCGTCCCATCCCGCCCCCGCGGATGCTGCCTCGCCACCGGCCACCCCGCCACCGTCACCGC